>NZ_JAVAYC010000024.1:0-73756 GCF_042709235.1 Pseudomonas sp. LS_2
CATGCAGGTCGCCTCGCCACGCGGCGGCCAAGTGATCGAGATCGTCAGCAGCCGTGCCATCGGCCCGCGTGACCGACTGCTGCTGGTGCAGGTGGGCAAGGAGCAGATCCTGATCGGCCACAGTCCGGGCAGCATCGAAGCCCTGCACGTGCTGGCGGAGCCGGTGCCAATGCCTGCCAGTGCGCGCCCGGCGGCGCCGGAATTCGCCCAGCGGCTGCTTGAGCTGATGGGCAAGGACCAGAAGGACAAGACGTGATGACCGGCGCGCCGCGCTTACTGTTGACCCTGGCGCTGCTGATGCTGGCGCCGCTGGCCCTGGCCGCCGACCCGCTGTCGATCCCGGCCATTACCCTGTCCAGCGGGGCGGATGGCCAGCAGGAATACTCGGTCAGCCTGCAGATCCTGCTGATCATGACGGCGCTGAGCTTCATTCCGGCGTTCGTCATCCTGATGACCAGCTTCACCCGCATCATCATCGTCTTCTCCATCCTGCGCCAGGCCCTGGGCCTGCAGCAGACCCCGTCGAACCAGCTGCTTACCGGCATGGCGCTGTTCCTCACCATGTTCATCATGGCGCCGGTATTCGACCGGGTGAACCGCGACGCCCTGCAGCCGTACCTGAACGAGCAGATGACCGCCCAACAGGCCATCGACAAGGCCCAGGGCCCGCTGAAGGACTTCATGCTGGCGCAAACCCGGCAAAGCGACCTGGACCTGTTCATGCGCCTGTCCAAGCGTACCGATATCGCCGGGCCCGACCAGGTGCCGCTGACGATTCTCGTGCCGGCGTTCGTCACCTCCGAGCTCAAGACCGCGTTTCAGATCGGCTTCATGATCTTCATCCCGTTCCTGATCATCGACATGGTGGTCGCCAGTGTGCTGATGGCCATGGGTATGATGATGCTGTCGCCGCTGATCATCTCGTTGCCGTTCAAGATCATGCTGTTCGTGCTGGTCGACGGCTGGGCGCTGATCATGGGCACCCTGGCCGGTAGTTTCGGCGGCGTCTGACGCCCTCAAGGAGAGTTGCCCATGACCCCCGAAGTTGCCGTCGACCTGTTCCGCGAAGCCCTGTGGCTGACCGCGCTGATGGTTGCCGTGCTGGTGGTGCCGAGCTTGCTGGTGGGCCTGGTGGTGGCGATTTTCCAGGCCGCCACGCAGATCAACGAACAGACCCTGAGCTTTCTGCCGCGCCTGTTGGTGATGCTGGTGACCCTGATCTTCGCAGGGCCTTGGCTGGTGCAGAAGTTCATGGAGTACTTCATCGGCCTTTACTCCAGCATTCCGCAGTTGGTCGGGTGATGCCGCCATGCTGGAATTGAGCGCCGCGCAGATCGGCACCTGGGTCGCCACCTTCATGCTGCCGCTGTTTCGCGTGGCGGCGGTGTTGATGACCATGCCGATCTTCAGCACGCGCATGCTGCCCGCGCGTATCCGTCTGTACGCTGCGGTGGCCATCACCGTGGTGATCGTGCCGGGCCTGCCGCCGCTGCCGGAGTTCGAGCCCTTGAGCCTGCACGGCCTGCTGCTGTGCGCCGAGCAGATCATCGTCGGCGCCGTGATCGGCTTCTCGCTGCAGATGCTGTTCCAGGCCTTCGTCATCGCCGGGCAGATCGTCGCCATCCAGATGGGCATGGCGATGGCTTCGATGATCGACCCGGCCAACGGTGTCAACGTGGCGGTGGTCGGCCAGTTCCTGACCATGCTGGTGAGCGTGCTGTTCCTGCTGATGAACGGCCACCTGGTGGTGTTCGAGGTGCTCACCGAGAGCTTTACCACGCTGCCGGTCGGCAATGCCCTGGTGGTCAGGCATTTCTGGGAAATCGCCGGGCGACTGGGCTGGGTGCTGGGCGCGGGCCTGATCTTGATCCTGCCGGTGATCGCCGCGCTGCTGGTGATCAACATCGCCTTTGGCGTGATGACCCGTGCAGCGCCGCAATTGAACATTTTCTCCATCGGTTTCCCCCTGACCGTGGTACTGGGCCTGGGCATCTTCTGGATCGGGCTTGCCGATGTTCTTTCGCACTACCAGCTGTTGGCCAGCGAAGCGCTGCAATGGCTGCGTGAACTGGCACGGGCCTAGCGATCATGGCAGAGAGCGAGAGCGGCCAGGACAAGACAGAGGAACCCACTGAAAAGCGCAAGCGCGACGCACGGGAAAAGGGCGAGATCGCCCGCTCCAAGGAACTCAATACCTTTGCCTTGACCCTGGGCGGTGCTGGCGGCTTGTTGGCGTTCGGCGGTTATCTGGCCGAGACGCTGATGGCGCTGATGCGCATGAACTTCACGCTGTCGCGTGAGGTGCTGGTGGACGAGCGAGCCATGGGGGCATTCCTGCTGGCCTCAGGCAAGATGGCCATCTGGGCGACCCAGCCGGTACTGGTTTTGTTGTTCGTGCTGGCGTTCATTGGGCCGATCGCCTTGGGCGGCTTTCTGTTCTCCGGTTCTCTGCTGCAACCAAAGTTCAGCCGCATGAACCCCCTGGCGGGGATCAAGCGGATGTTCTCGCTGCACTCGCTGACCGAGCTGCTCAAGGCGGTCGCCAAGTTCTTTCTGGTCCTGGTCGTGGCGATCGTCGTGCTGGCCCACGACCGTGAAGCATTGCTGGCGATCGCCAACGAGCCACTGGAGCAGGCGATCATCCACAGTGTCCAGGTGGTCGGTTGGAGTGCCTTGTGGATGGCGGCGAGCCTGTTGCTGATCGCCGCCGTGGACGTGCCGTTCCAGATGTGGCAGGCGCACAACAAGCTGAAGATGACCAAGCAGGAGGTGCTCGATGAATACAAGAACACCGAGGGCAAGCCAGAGGTCAAGCAGCGCGTCCGCCAGTTGCAGCGCGAGGCATCGCAACGACGCATGATGGCGGCAGTGCCGGAAGCCGACGTCATCATTACCAACCCGACCCACTACGCCGTGGCTCTCAAGTACGACCCGGAGACGGGCGGGGCGGCGCCGTTGCTGCTGGCCAAGGGGACCGACTTCCTGGCACTGAAGATTCGCGAGATCGGCGTCGCGCACAAGGTGCAGATTCTCGAATCGCCCGCGTTGGCCCGGGCGATCTACTACTCCACCGAGCTCGAGCAAGAGATTCCGGCGGGGCTTTACCTGGCCGTGGCGCAGGTCCTGGCGTACGTGTTCCAGATCCGCCAGTACCGTTCCGGCAAGGGCAAGGCGCCGGAGCCGCTCAAGCCAGACCTGCCGATTCCGCCGGATTTGCAGCGCGATAGTTGAGCTTCGTCTCCAAGGTTCAAACCCAATTTTTCAGGGGCTCGTAAGTCGAGGCGTAGCGTTTTGGCCCGGCGATGGGCAGGACCAGCGAACGAAGCCATTGCGGCAGCTTGGCGGCCCGCGACATGCCGTCGGTCGCGGCCTGCACATGGGCGGCGCGAGGTTTGCGCCGCGCCTCGTATTTCTGGATTGCTTGCATCCAGTCCGATGTGCCGGACAGCTCCTCGGCCATCACCAGCGCGTCCTCCAGGCCGAGCGCTGCGCCTTGTGCCCAGACCGGCGCCATGGCGTGGGCCGAGTCGCCGGCCAGCACGATGCGGCCGCGAGACCACTCTGGCGTACGAACGTCGAGCAGAGGCGAATGGTAGAGGCGCGAGGGCTCTGCCAGCGCTGCGCCGATGGCTTGGCGTACCACGCTGGGGAAGGTGGCGAAGGCGCTTTCCAGGCCTGCCGGGGTATTGCCGCTCGAGGGCTGCTCGGTCATGGCCCAACCGTAGGCCTGGCCTTGGTTCACCGGCATCAGAAGGATCACCGTGCCAGCAGAGGCGAACACGGTCCAGCAATCCACGCCAGGGTTCGGCACCATGAAGCGCCAACTGGCGCTGCCGATCAGCGAGGGTTTGCGTTGGTCGGCCAACAGCAGGGTTTCACGGGTTCGCGAGTGCACGCCGTCAGCCCCGATGACCAGGCCGGCCTTGAGCATGCGCCCGTCGTCCAGCGACGCCGTGACGCTCTGCTCGTCCTGGCTCAGCTCGGCGATGGCGCAGCCGCGCAGTACGGAGGCTTCCGGCAGGTCGCTGGCGAGCAGGCGCAGCAAGTCGCCTCGCAGCATCGCATGGGGCCGCATGGAGGCTCCCCAGAACGCGTCCTCATCGACTTGGAACAAAAGGCGCCCCGAGCCTGTGCGGTACTCGCGTCGACGTACGGGAGTGCCCAGCCTCATCACCTCTTCGGCGAGCCCCAGGCGATCGAGCGCCGCGATCGCATTGCCTGGCAGGTTGATTGCCAGGCCGTCATCGGCAGCCACCGTTCGTTTCTCCACCACGACATGCTCGATGCCTTTCGCGCCGAGTGCGCGGGCCATTGCGCTACCGGTGATGCCCGCTCCTACGATGATGATTCGGTGATCCATAGTGTCCTTTCCAAAACGACCGTGAGGTTGAAGTCATTGATTCGCCGCCAGGGTAATCTCGATCAGAGCAGGCGGCGAGGCGAATGTTCCGGGGCCCGGCATCACTGCGACGCAATCCGCGATCTTGAGCCATTCACCGCTGAGGATTGCGCCTTGTGCAAAAGTTGGAAAGCTTCTTGCAAAGCCACGGCCAAGCGCCGTCCAGGCGTCAAAGTTTTGCTTGAAGAGGAATCGTGGTGGATCGCTCCCAGTTAATCAGCAACGCCCGAAACAACCTGGCCGGCCTCGGTCGGGGCAACCTGGGCGTGCCTGTGTTGCTGCTGGTGATGCTGGCAATGATGATGTTGCCGATCCCGCCGTTCCTGCTGGACGTGTTCTTCACCTTCAACATCGCGCTGTCGATCGTGGTCCTGCTGGTCTGCGTGTATGCCCTGCGCCCACTGGACTTCGCCGCATTCCCCACCATCCTGCTGGTCGCGACGCTGCTGCGCCTGGCGCTGAACGTGGCCTCCACCCGCGTGGTACTGCTCCATGGGCAGGAAGGTCATGGCGCTGCGGGCAAGGTGATCCAGGCCTTTGGCGATGTGGTCATCGGCGGCAACTACGTGGTCGGTGCGGTGGTGTTCGCCATCCTCATGATCATCAACTTCGTGGTGGTCACCAAGGGTGCCGGGCGTATCTCCGAGGTCAGCGCGCGCTTTACCCTCGACGCGATGCCCGGCAAGCAGATGGCCATCGACGCCGACCTCAACGCCGGCCTCATCGACCAGGCCCAGGCAAAGGCGCGTCGCGCCGAGGTGGCCCAGGAGGCCGAGTTCTACGGCTCGATGGACGGTGCCAGCAAGTTCGTGCGCGGCGACGCCATCGCCGGCCTGCTGATCCTGTTCATCAACCTGATTGGCGGCATGCTGATCGGCATGTTGCAGCACGGCATGACCTTTGGCGACGCCGGCAGGGTCTACGCCCTGCTGACCATCGGTGACGGTTTGGTGGCGCAGCTGCCTTCGCTGCTGCTGTCCACTGCCGCGGCCATCATGGTCACCCGCGCCTCGGGTTCCGAGGACATGGGCAAACTCATCAACCGGCAGATGTTCGACTCGCCCAAGGCCCTGGCGGTATCTGCCGGGCTGATGATCGTCATGGGCCTGGTGCCTGGCATGCCCCACGTCGCCTTTCTCAGCCTCGGCCTGATGGCCGCAGGTGGCGCCTACCTGGTGTGGAAGAAGCAGCAGAAGGCCAAGGTCGTAGCCTTGGAGGAAGCCCAGCGCCAGCAGGACCTGCTGCCCTCGCCGCAGCGCGCCCTGGAAACCAAGGAACTGGGCTGGGACGATGTGACGCCGATCGATACCATCGGCCTGGAAGTCGGTTACCGGCTGATTCCCCTGGTGGACCGCAACCAGGGCGGCCAGTTGCTGGCGCGAATCAAGGGTGTGCGCAAGAAGCTGTCCCAGGACCTGGGCTTCCTCATGCCCACCGTGCATATTCGCGACAACCTCGACCTGCAGCCCAGCGCATATCGCCTGACCCTGATGGGGGTGATCCTGGCCGAGGCCGAGATCTACCCGGACCGCGAACTTGCGATCAACCCCGGCCAGGTGTTCGGCAGCCTCAACGGTATCGCCGCACGCGACCCGGCATTCGGCCTGGAAGCGGTGTGGATCGACATCGCCCAGCGCGCCCAGGCGCAGTCGCTGGGCTACACCGTGGTGGACGCCAGTACCGTGGTCGCCACCCACCTCAACCAGATTCTGCAGAAGCATTGCCACGAGCTGATCGGCCACGAAGAAGTGCAGCAACTGCTGCAAGTGCTGTCCAAGGCGTCGCCCAAGCTCGCCGAGGAACTGGTGCCGGGTGTCATTTCCTTGTCAGGCCTGCTCAAGGTCCTTCAGGCTCTGCTTGCCGAGCAGGTGCCGGTGCGCGATATTCGAAGCATTGCCGAGGCCATCGCGAATAACGCGGGCAAGAGTCAAGATACCGCCGCGCTGGTGGCCTCGGTGCGCGTCGGATTGTGTCGCGCCATCGTGCAAAGCATTGTCGGCACTGAGTCGGAGCTGCCTGTCATCACGCTGGAGCCAAGGTTGGAACAGATCTTGCTCAATAGTTTGCAACGGGCCGGGCAGGGCCAGGAAGACGGTGTTCTCCTGGAGCCGAGCATGGCCGAGAAGCTGCAGCGTTCGCTGATCGAAGCGGCGCAGCGCCAGGAGATGCAAGGTCAACCTGCCATTCTTCTGGTGGCTGGCCCGATCCGCGCCATGCTGTCGCGCTTCGGCCGTCTTGCCGTACCGAACCTGCATGTCCTTGCGTATCAGGAGATACCGGACAACAAGCAAGTCACCATCGTTGCCACCGTGGGCCCTAATGGCTGAGGTAGTGGGTTATGCAAGTTAAGCGTTTTTTCGCCGCCGATATGCGTCAGGCCATGAAGCTGGTCCGCGATGAGCTGGGCGCCGATGCCGCTATCATCGGCAACCGGCGCATTGCCGGTGGCGTCGAGCTGACCGCCGCGCTGGACTACAAGCTGTCCGCGCTGGCCCCGCGCGTGCCCAATGCCGAGCTCGAGGACGAGCTGCGCAAGACGCAGTCGCGTATCGCCACCGCCCAGGCGGAGCTCGGCAGCCGCAACGATACCGAGGATGGCAACCGCCAGCTGTTCGCCGGCCTTTCGCTGACCGCCTCGGAGCCGCTGATCGAACCCCATGTGGAGTTGCCGCCGGCCGCCGTCAAGGCGCCGACGCCTGCGCCGGTCGATCCGCGCCTGTTCGACGCCATGCGTTCGGAGCTCTCCGGCCTGCGCGAACTGCTCGAAGTGCAGCTCGGCTCGCTGGCCTGGAGCCAGCTGCAAGGCAGTCAGCCGCAACAGGCCAACCTGTGGCGCCGCCTGCAACGTATTGGCCTGTCCGGGCCCATCGCCCGTGAACTGCTCGACATGACCGCCGGCATCGAGGAGCCGCGCCAGGCTTGGCGCATGCTGCTGGCACACTTGGCGCGCATGCTCGACGTGCCTGAGGTAGAGCCGATCGAGGAGGGCGGGGTGATCGCCATGGTCGGCCCGGCCGGCATGGGCAAGACCACGACCCTGGCCAAGCTGGCGGCGCGCTATGTGCTTAAGTACGGCGCACAGAACATCGCCCTGGTGAGCATGGACAGCTTCCGCATCGGCGCCCAGGAACAGCTCAAGACCCTGGGGCGGATCCTCAACGTTCCGGTGACCTACGTCGACCCCGGCGAGTCCCTCGGCCAAGCCCTGGAGCCGCTGCTGCGCAAGCGCGTGGTGCTGATCGACACCGCCGGCCTGCAAGCCAGCGACCCGGCCCTGCGCATGCAGCTGGAGAGCCTCGCCAGCCGCGGCATCGCCGCCAAGAACTACCTGGTACTGGCCACCACCAGCCAGAAGCAGGTGCTCACCGCTGCCTACCACAGCTACAAGCGCTGCGGGCTGGCCGGTTGCATCCTGACCAAACTCGACGAAACGGGCAGCCTCGGCGAAGTGCTGAGTCTGGCCATCAGTCATCAACTGCCGGTTGCCTACCTGACCGATGGACCACGCATCCCTGACGACCTGCAGCTGCCGCGCAAGCACCAGCTGGTAAGCCGGGCAGTGAGCGTGCAGTTGCAGGAAGACCCCAGCGAAGAAGCCATGGCCGACATGTTCGCTGACCTCTACCACAACCCCGGCAAGCGTGCGGGTTGAACCATGAGTGGCGGAAGGGTGTGTACGAAAAGTCGCCGAGCGGAGGTCCTGCTTTCAACGCAGCAGGATCATCGCGCAGGCGGTTTCACTACCGACCCTAGGTACCGGGCAAGACCCTTCAAGTGGACTGGTTCCACGCGAAACAAGGTAAAGAACAGAAATGGGTAGCATGCATCCCGTACAGGTGATCGCCGTGACCGGTGGCAAAGGTGGCGTCGGCAAGACCAACGTTTCAGTGAACCTGTCCCTGGCATTGGCCGAACTCGGCCGCCGGGTCATGTTGCTGGATGCCGACCTGGGCCTGGCCAACGTCGACGTGCTGCTGGGCCTGACACCCAAGCGCACCCTGGCCGACGTCATCGAAGGCCGTTGCGAGCTGCGCGATGTACTCCTGCAAGGCCCTGGCGGGGTACGTATCGTGCCGGCGGCCTCTGGCACCCAGAGCATGGTGCACCTGGCTCCGGCCCAGCATGCCGGGTTGATCCAAGCCTTCAGCGAGATCGGCGACAACCTCGACGTACTGGTGATCGACACCGCTGCGGGTATTGGTGACTCAGTGGTCAGTTTCGTCCGCGCCGCCCAGGAAGTGCTGCTGGTGGTATGTGACGAGCCCACCTCGATCACCGACGCCTACGCGCTGATCAAGCTGCTCAACCGCGACTACGGCATGAACCGTTTCCGCGTGCTGGCCAACATGGCGCAAAGCCCGCAGGAAGGGCGCAACCTGTTCGCCAAGCTGACCAAGGTCACCGACCGTTTCCTCGACGTGGCCCTGCAGTACGTCGGCGCGGTGCCATACGACGAATGCGTGCGCAAGGCGGTGCAGAAGCAGCGGGCAGTGTACGAAGCCTTCCCGCGTTCCAAGTGCGCCCTGGCCTTCAAGGCCATCGCGCAGAAGGTCGACAGCTGGCCGCTGCCAGCCAATCCGCGCGGTCACCTTGAGTTCTTCGTCGAACGCCTGGTGCAACCCACCAGCGCAGGGCCGGTGCTATGAGTTCGAGCGGTTTCAAGATGTACAGCAAGGCGTCCAAGGATGCCCAGTACGAGCTGATCGAGCGCTATGCGCCGCTGGTCAAGCGTATCGCCTACCACCTGCTGGCGCGCCTGCCGGCCAACGTGCAGGTCGAGGACCTGATCCAGGCCGGCATGATCGGTTTGCTGGAAGTGGCCAACAAATACGACGCCAGCAAGGGCGCCAGCTTCGAGACCTATGCCGGCATCCGCATCCGCGGCGCGATGCTTGACGAGGTGCGCAAGGGCGATTGGGCGCCGCGTTCGGTGCACCGCAACACGCGCATGGTCAGTGACGCGATGCGCAGCGTCGAGGCCAGAACGGGTCGTGACGCTAAAGATCACGAGGTTGCTGCCGAACTCCAATTGAGTCTCGATGATTACTACGGGATTTTGAACGATACCTTGGGCAGCCGCCTGTTCAGTTTCGACGACCTGTTGCAGGACGGTGAACATGAAGGGCTGCACGAGGACGGTGCCAGCGGCCAGCTGGAACCTTCGCGTGATCTGGAAGACGAGCGCTTCCAGTCGGCCCTGGCAGAGGCGATTGCCAACCTGCCGGAGCGCGAGCGCCTGGTACTGTCGCTGTACTACGACGAGGAGCTGAACCTCAAGGAGATCGGTGAGGTGCTGGGGGTCAGCGAGTCACGGGTCAGCCAGTTGCACAGCCAGTGCGCGGCACGCCTGCGCAGCCGCCTTGGGGAATGGCGGGCGCGTTGAGCGAAGGTTTCATTGCAGTCGTTGCAGGTTGTACCGAATTGATTGAGCGCGCGCTCGGCGCCGAGCGCGTTAAAGACTGCTTGGAGGTCTAATTGAACAAAGATATGAAAATCCTCATCGTTGACGACTTCTCGACGATGCGGCGGATCATCAAGAACCTGTTGCGTGACCTGGGCTTCACCAACGTCAAAGAGGCCGATGATGGCAACACGGCACTGCCGATGCTCAACAGCGAGCCCTTCGACTTCCTCGTGACCGACTGGAACATGCCTGGCATGACTGGCATCGACCTGCTGCGCGCGGTACGCGCCGACGAACGCCTCAAGCACCTGCCGGTGCTGATGGTGACCGCTGAGGCCAAGCGCGAGCAGATCATCGAAGCGGCCCAGGCCGGCGTCAACGGCTACGTGGTCAAGCCGTTCACTGCCTTGGCGCTGAAAGAAAAGATCGAGAAGATCTTCGAGCGCGTCAACGGCTGAGCCACGTCAGGGGGCGCTATGGAATCCAAGAACGATTCTCTGGGGGAGTTCGAGTCGACCCTCAAGAAGCATGCCGAAGAACTGGTGCAGAGCCTGGAGCGCGGCCAGTTCGGCGACGCGGTGCAACTGATCCACCAGCTCAACCAGACCCGCGACCGTGGCCTGTACCAGGAAGTCGGCAAGCTCACCCGTGAGCTGCACAGTGCCATCGTCAACTTCCAGATCGACCCGCACATGCCGCAGGCCGAGGAGGTGTCGCAGATCACCGACGCTACCGAACGCCTGTCCTATGTGGTGCGGCTGACCGAGAACGCGGCCAATCGCACCATGGACCTGGTCGAGCAGAGCACCCCGGTGCTCAACGACCTGGCGAGCGAGGCCCAGGCCCTGTCGGCCGACTGGCAGCGCTTCATGCGCCGGGAAGTGGCAGCGCCGGAGTTCCGTGAGCTGGCCAAGCGCGTCGACGTTTTCCTGGCGCGCAGTGCCGAGGGCAACCGCGACGTCGCCAGCCATCTCAACGATATCTTGCTGGCTCAGGACTATCAGGACCTGACCGGCCAGGTCATCAAGCGCGTCACCGCGCTGGTGACCGAAGTCGAAAAAAATCTGCTCAAGCTCGTGCTCATGGCCAGTCAAGTCGACCGCTTTGCCGGTATCGAACATGACCACCAGCAGTTGCGTGCTGAAAAAGATCAAGAAAAACATCCGACTCGGGGTGAAGGTCCGCAGATTCATGCCGATAAGCGTGAAGACGTCGTGTCCAGTCAGGACGATGTCGACGATCTGCTGTCCAGCCTGGGTTTTTAGGGAGCACGTTTAATGAGCTTCGGCGCCGATGAAGAAATCCTCCAGGATTTCCTGGTAGAAGCCGGCGAAATCCTTGAGCAACTGTCCGAGCAACTGGTCGAGCTGGAAAGCCGGCCCGACGATGCCGACCTGCTCAATGCGATCTTCCGCGGTTTTCACACTGTAAAAGGGGGCGCCGGCTTCCTCCAGCTCAACGAGCTGGTGGAGTGCTGCCATATCGCAGAGAACGTGTTCGACATCCTGCGCAAAGGGGAGCGCCGGGTCGATGCGGAACTGATGGATGTGGTGCTCGAGGCACTGGATACGGTGAACAGCATGTTCGGCCAGGTCCGCGAGCGCACCGACATCACCCCGGCCACGCCGGAGCTTCTGGCGGCGCTGTCTCGCCTGGCAGAGCCCGCTGGCAACGATGCGCCAGTCGCAGTCGCCGAACCGGTTGCCGCGGTTGAGGCACCTGCTGCCGAGGCCGATATCACCGACACCGAATTCGAACAACTGCTCGACTCGCTCGATGCGGTCAAGGCCGAGGCCGAGGCTGCCCAGCAGCTGCAAGGCGAAGTCACCAGCGGTGGCGGTGACGAAATCACCGACGCCGAATTCGAGTCGTTGCTCGACCAGTTGCACGGCAAAGGCCAGTTCTCTGCCGAGATCACCGCTACCCAGCCCGAGACCAGCGTGGCTGCACCGGCAGGTGATGAAATCACCGATGCCGAGTTCGAGGCGCTGCTTGACCAGTTGCACGGCAAGGGCACCTTCGCCGTCGACGCGTTGCCTGGGGTCGCCGCCGCCGCCGGTACCGCCGCACCGGCGGGTGCTGCGGGCGAACACATCACCGAAAACGAGTTCGAAGCGCTGCTCGACCAGTTGCACGGCAAGGGCAAGTTTTCCAGCGATGCGGTCGTTGCCGAGGCGCCCGCAGCTGTAGCCGCAGTAGCCGCCTCTGCGGCAAAGCCTGCTCCTGCTCCTGCACCTGCACCTGCACCTGCACCTGCACCTGCACCTGCCGCCGCCAAGCCTGCTGCCCCCGCAGCGGCCCGCGCCCCCGCTGCTGCACCCGAGAAGCATGGTGCCAGCGAGGCGGAAACCACCGTACGCGTCGACACCGCACGCCTGGACGAGATCATGAACATGGTCGGCGAACTGGTGCTGGTGCGTAACCGCCTGGTGCGCCTGGGCCTGAACAGCGGCGACGAGGCCATGTCCAAGGCCGTGTCCAACCTCGACGTGGTCACCGCCGACCTGCAGACCGCGGTGATGAAAACCCGCATGCAGCCGATCAAGAAGGTCTTCGGCCGCTTCCCACGCCTGGTTCGTGACCTGGCGCGCCAGCTCAAGAAAGAGATCAACCTGGAACTGGTCGGCGAAGAAACCGACCTGGACAAGAACCTGGTCGAGGCCCTGGCCGACCCGTTGGTGCACTTGGTGCGCAACGCGGTCGACCATGGTGTCGAGACCCCCGAGGAGCGCGAGGCCTCCGGCAAGTCGCGCACTGGCCGCGTGGTGCTTTCGGCCGAGCAGGAAGGCGACCACATCCTGTTGTCGATTTCCGATGACGGCAAGGGCATGGACCCGAACATCCTGCGCGCCAAGGCCGTGGAAAAGGGCTTGATGGACAAGGATGCCGCCGACCGCCTGAGCGAGTCGGATTGCTACAACCTGATCTTCGCCCCGGGCTTCTCGACCAAGACCGAAATCTCCGATGTGTCCGGCCGCGGCGTGGGCATGGACGTGGTGAAGACCAAGATTTCCCAGCTCAACGGCTCGATCAACATCTTCTCGGCCAAGGGCCAGGGCTCGAAGATCGTCATCAAGGTGCCGCTGACCCTGGCGATCATGCCGACCCTGATGGTGATGCTGGCCAACCAGGCGTTCGCCTTCCCGCTGGTCAACGTCAACGAGATCTTCCACCTGGACCTGTCGCGCACCAACGTGGTCGACGGCCAGGAGGTGGTGATCGTGCGCGACAAGGCGCTGCCGCTGTTCTACCTCAAGCGCTGGCTGGTCCAGGACCAGGCGCACGAGGAGCAGCGCGAAGGGCATGTGGTGATCCTCTCCGTGGGCACCCAGCGCATCGGTTTCGTGGTCGACCAGCTGGTGGGCCAGGAAGAGGTGGTGATCAAGCCGCTGGGCAAGATGCTCCAGGGCACGCCGGGCATGTCGGGCGCCACCATCACCGGTGACGGTCGCATTGCGTTGATCCTCGACGTACCGAGCATGCTCAAGCGTTACGCCGCCCGGCGTATTTGATTTCGGCGGCGCGACCTGGCGGTTGCGCCGCCTAATGGAGTGTTTATGGCAGTCAAGGTCCTGGTGGTGGATGATTCCGGTTTCTTCCGCCGCCGCGTCTCGGAAATCCTCTCGTCGGATCCGACCATCCAGGTGGTCGGCACCGCCACCAACGGCAAGGAAGCGATCGACCAGGCGCTGTCGCTCAAGCCCGATGTCATCACCATGGACTACGAGATGCCAATGATGGACGGCATCACCGCGGTGCGGCATATCATGCAGCGCTGCCCGACGCCGGTGTTGATGTTCTCCTCGCTGACCCACGAAGGCGCTCGCGTCACGCTCGATGCGCTGGATGCCGGTGCGGTCGACTACCTGCCGAAGAACTTCGAAGACATTTCGCGCAACCCGGACAAGGTCAAACAGATGCTGTGCGAGAAGGTGCATACCATTTCGCGCAGCAACCGCCGTTTCAGTGGCTACAGCAGCCAAAGCCATGCCCCGGCGCCTGCTACCGGCACGGCTCCTGCTCCGGCCGGCACCCTGGCCAGCTCCCCCCCGGCACGCCCGGCGGCACCTGCACGCAGCGCCGCAGCACCTGCCAGTCACTCGCCGGCGCCCAAGCGCAAGCCTTACAAGCTGGTGGCGATCGGCACCTCCACCGGTGGCCCGGTGGCTTTGCAGCGCGTGCTGACCCAACTGCCCGCCAACTTCCCGGCACCGATCGTGCTGATCCAGCACATGCCGGCGGCGTTCACCAAGGCCTTCGCCGAGCGCCTCGACAAGCTGTGCAAGATCAGCGTCAAGGAAGCCGAGGACGGTGATGTATTGCGTCCGGGCCTGGCGCTGCTGGCGCCTGGGGGCAAGCAGATGATGGTCGATGGTCGTGGCACGGTGAAGATCCTGCCGGGTGACGAACGCCTGAACTACAAGCCGTGCGTGGATATCACCTTCGGCTCGGCGGCAAAGTCCTATGGCGACAAGGTGCTCTCGGTGGTACTCACCGGCATGGGCGCCGACGGCCGCGAGGGTGCGCGCCTGCTCAAGCAGGGCGGCAGCACCGTATGGGCCCAGGATGAAGCCAGCTGCGTGATCTATGGCATGCCCATGGCGATCGTGAAGGCCAACTTGGCCGACGCGGTGTACAGCCTGGATGAAATCGGCAAACACCTGGTCGAGGCCTGCGTCTGATGGATGTGTTGAGCCTGATAGGCCTGATCCTGGCCTTCGTCGCCATCGTTGGCGGCAACTTCCTCGAGGGCGGGCACGCCGGTGCGCTGGTCAACGGCCCGGCGGCCTTGATCGTGATCGGCGGTACCCTGGCGGCAGCGTTGCTGCAATCGCCGCTGTCGGCGTTCAAACGCGCCCTGCAGATTCTGCGCTGGATCTTCTTCCCGCCAAGGGTCGACCTGCCAGGCGGCATCGACCGCGTGGTCAACTGGAGCCTCACCGCCCGCAAGGAAGGCCTGCTGGGCCTGGAAGGCGTGGCCGATGCAGAGCCCGACCCTTATGCACGCAAGGGCCTGCAACTGCTGGTGGACGGCGCCGAGCCCGAGTCTATCCGCAGCATTCTGGAGGTGGATTTCCTCACCCAGGAAAGCCGCGATATCCAGGCGGCCAAGGTGTACGAGTGCATGGGCGGCTATGCGCCGACCATCGGCATCATCGGTGCGGTGATGGGCCTGATCCACGTCATGGGCAACCTGGGCGACCCTTCGCAGCTGGGCACCGGCATCGCCGTGGCATTTGTCGCCACCATCTATGGCGTGGCCAGCGCCAACCTGGTGCTGCTGCCGGTGGCCAACAAGCTCAAGGCCATTGTCATGCGCCAGTCGCGCTACCGTGAAATGCTTCTCGAAGGCCTGTTGTCGATCGCCGAAGGCGAGAACCCACGCTCGATCGAGCTGAAGCTGCAAGGCTTCATGGAGTAAGCCATGCGCCGTCGTCGTCATGTCGAGGAACACGAAAACCACGAACGCTGGCTGGTGTCGTACGCTGACTTCATCACCTTGCTGTTTGCCTTCTTCGTGGTGATGTACTCGATCTCCTCGATCAACGAGGGCAAGTACAAGGTCATTTCCCAGGCGCTGATCGGGGTGTTCAACGACCCCGAGCGCAGCCTCAAGCCGATTCCTGTCGGCGATGAGCGCCCGGTCACGGTCAAGCCGGCCGAGCCGCTGGTCAAGGACAGCGAGCAGACCGACGCGGCCCTGGCGCAGAGCGCCGATCCGCTCAAGACCATCACCGAAGATGTGCGCGAGGCCTTTGGCGACCTGATCAGCTCCAACCAGATGACCGTGCGCGGCAACGAGCTGTGGGTCGAGATCGAGCTCAACTCGGCGTTGCTGTTCGGCAGCGGCGATGCCATGCCCAGCGACATCGCCTTCGACATCGTCGAAAAGGTCGCGAAGATCCTCAGGCCATTCGCCAACCCGGTGCATGTCGAGGGCTTCACCGACAACCTGCCGATCCGCACCGCCCAATACCCGACCAACTGGGAGCTGTCCTCGGCTCGCGCGGCGAGCATCGTGCGCCTGCTGGCCATGGAAGGCGTTAGCCCGGGGCGCATGGCCTCGGTGGGCTATGGCGAGTACCAGCCGGTGGCCAGCAACGACACCGCCGATGGCCGTTCGCGTAATCGCCGAGTGGTGCTGGTCATTTCCCGCAATCTGGAGGTGCGCCGCAGCCTGACCGGCTCTGGCAGCGCCAATGCCACCCCGGATGCGGCGTTGCGTCGGGCTGGCACACAAAGTGCACCGGCTACGTCAGCCACGACGGTAGGGGGCAGCCCCGTCAATTCTCCGTCACCTAACCTTTAGAACCGTTCCCGGCAGGGCACTCGACCGTACCGGGAGGAAGCAACGCACGATGAGAGTCTGGGCAGTAGCCAATCAAAAAGGTGGCGTCGGCAAGACCACCACCACTATCGCCTTGGCCGGCCTGTTGGCCGAGGCGGGCAAGCGCGTGGTCGTCGTCGACCTCGACCCGCACGGCTCGATGACCAGTTATTTCGGGCACAACCCCGATGCCCTGGAGCACAGCTGCTACGACTTGTTCCTGCACAAGGGCGCCGTGCCCGAGGGCTTGCCGGGGCAGTTGCTGCTGCCCACCAGCCATGAGCGCATTTCGCTGCTGCCCTCGAGCACCGCGCTGGCGGTGCTCGAGCGCCAGTCGCCGGGGCAGGGTGGGTTGGGCCTGGTGATCGCCAAGAGTCTGGCGCAGCTCTGGCAGGATTTCGACTTCGCCCTGATCGATAGCCCGCCCTTGCTTGGCGTGCTGATGGTCAACGCCTTGGCGGCCAGCCAGCAACTGGTGATCCCGGTGCAGACCGAGTTTCTCGCGGTGAAGGGCCTGGAGCGCATGGTCGGCACCCTGGCGATGGTCAACCGCTCGCGTAAGCAGGCGCTGCCCTACCAGATCATCCCGACCCTGTTCGATCGCCGCACCCAGGCCTCGCTCGGCACCCTCAAGGTATTGCGCGACACCTATGGCGAGCAGGTCTGGCAGGGCTATATCCCGGTCGATACGCGCCTGCGCGACGCCAGCCGCAATGGCGTCACGCCTTCGCAGTTCGATGGCAAGAGCCGCGGGGTGATCGCCTACCGGGCGCTGCTCAAGCACCTATTGACCTACCGTAACGCGTTGCAGGTGGCCTGATGAACCAAGCCCGGATCACCAGCAAGCCGCAACTGGCGTTGCAGTCTTACCTCGATGGCCTGCTGCAGGAGGCCACCGAAACCTCCGAGGCACCGGAACCTGCACCTGCGCCGCCTGCTGCGGTGGCCCAGGCGCCGGCCGACGAGTTCGCGGCCGCGGTGCGTGAAGAGCAGGCCCGCGACGCCCGGCGTCATGTCGAGCCGGTGGTGGCGCCACGGCCCTTTGCCGAACCTGCTGCCAAGGTCTTGCCGACGGTACTGGCCCCGGCAGAGCCGGTGGTCAGCGTGGTGGAGGACCAGGTGGTGGCCGCGGCCGCTATTGCGGTCCTGACCCAGGCCATCGAGCCGGTAGCGCCTCTGGTCGAGGTACACCTGCCTGCGCCGAACCTGCCCATGCCACCGGCCACGGGCGACGGTCGCCCGGCATGGGCCGCGGAACCCTTCGAATGCCTGCTGTTCGACGTCGCCGGCCTGACCCTGGCGGTGCCTCTGGTATGCCTGGGCTCGATCTACAGCCTGGCCGGCCAGGAACTGACACCGCTGTTCGGCCAGCCGGACTGGTTCCTCGGCATCCTCACCTGCCAGGCCGGTAACCTGAAGGTGTTGGACACTGCGCGTTGGGTGATGCCCGACCGCTACCGTGACGATTTTCGCCAAGGTTTGCAGTACGTGATTTCCGTGCAGGGTTACGAATGGGGGCTGGCGGTGCATCAGGTCAGCCGTTCGCTACGCCTGGACCCGTCCGAGATCAAGTGGCGTAGCCAACGAGGCCAGCGCCCTTGGCTGGCCGGCACGGTGATCGAGCACATGTGCGCCTTGCTCGATGTCGCCGAGCTTGCCGAGCTGATCGCCAGTGGCGCGGTCAAGCAACTGAACACCAAACACAACTGAAGCAACGCCGCAGCTGCCGCGGCCATACAGAGCACACCGCCAACGGCGGAATGAGAGGGCTAGGGGAATGAAGAAGTCGTCTGCACAAGGTTCCGAAGATCCGATCCTGCAATGGGTAACCTTCCGTCTGGACAACGAGTCCTACGGCATCAACGTGATGCAGGTGCAGGAAGTGCTGCGCTACACCGAGATCGCACCGGTCCCGGGCGCGCCGAGCTACGTGCTGGGCATCATCAACCTGCGCGGCAACGTGGTGACGGTGATCGACACCCGCCAGCGCTTCGGCCTGATGCCCACCGAAGTCACCGACAACACCCGTATCGTGATCATCGAGGCGGACAAGCAGGTGGTCGGTATCCTGGTCGACAGCGTTGCCGAAGTGGTGTATCTGCGCCAGTCGGAGATCGAGACCGCGCCGAACGTGGGCAATGAAGAATCGGCCAAGTTCATCCAGGGCGTGTGCAACAAGAATGGCGAACTGCTGATCCTGGTAGAGCTCGACAAGATGATGACCGAGGAAGAGTGGTCCGAGTTGGAGAACATCTGAGTTGATCTTTGAGGTTGCTGTCATCTTCCTGGCGCTGCTGTGGGCGCTGAGCCTGTGGTTTTTCCTCAACTACAGCAAGCGCCAGCGCGAACTGGCTGCGCAGCAGGCGCAGGGCGATGCGTTGCGCGATCAACGCATCAAGGACCTGGCCAAGCGCCTGGATGATTATCAGAACGGCACCGTGCGCATGGGCGAGGCCATCCATGAGCTGCGTGCGGTGGTCGCGCCTCTGCCTGAAAAGCTCCAGCAACTGGAGCAGCGCGACCCCAACAGCGTCACCTTCATGCAGGCAGCCAAGCTGGTGGGCATGGGCGCCAGCGTCGAGGAACTCACGCAAAGCTGCGGCCTGACCCAGGCCGAGGCCGAGCTGATGAGCAAGCTGCACCGCGCCGAGTAAAAAAGCGGGGGCGATCGTTCCAGACGCCCCCGCTTTTTCCAACCTGCCCGCTTATTCGCGGGCCCACGATTGCAGGCCCCCTACGCCAGCCACCAGGTCCAGCGGCGCGTAGCGATTCAGTGCCTGGCGGAATCTACCCAGGTCGACCACGCTGAAAATCTCTCGGGTGTTGATGCTCAACGCACTGAAGACCTGCCGCAGGGTAGCCAATGGTGCCAGCTTTTCATCCACCACATGCGTCAGTACGCCGGGCCCTGTGAGGTCGCGCAGCTTCAGCGCGTACTCGCCAAAGGCGACCGGGTCCTGCTCGCGCAGGGGGCGCGGCTGGCCATAGAAATCCGGCGCTTCCAGCAGACGGCGATTGATTTCCTCCGAGATCGCCTCCAGCGTAGGGTTGCCCGCATGGCTGGCGATCAGGCTGTTGTTGTACAGGCAATCCATGCGCATGCTCCGGTTGGACATCGGTGGGCTCAGCAACAGGCCGTCGGGGCTGGTGCGCAGGTCCAGCTCATCCAGGGGCCTGGCGCCTTGCGATGGGGTGACTGGCTCGCCAGGCGCCAGCAGGGAATCGTCGACGTCCATGTAGATTCCGCCTTCGTGGTTGAGCAGCTGGTAGCGCAGAATGTCCGCCGCGCTGGCAAAGTTGGCGCCAGGGCCGTGCAGGGCTGCGGTGTACTGAGCGTGGTAGGGGCCCTGGCGGAAGCTTTCGAAGAACGGCTGATCCTCAAGCGGCAATACCTGCAAGCCGGGCGCGTGCTCGCCCAACCGGCGCAGGTTGTCCAGGAACGCCGCGCGCGTTTCGCGCGACAGGAACAGCCGGTAGGTATAGCGCGAGGTTTCCAGGCGGCTGGAATTGCGGCTGATGTTCGCCAGCAGGTCGTCTGGGATGACTTTGTTGCCCACCCAGAGACTGCTGACTTTGGCCGCAATGGGCTCCAGGGTTTCAGGCTCGGGCAGCGTGAAGTCGACTGGTAGGCGCAAATCCACGCCTATGGCCCTCAGGCTGCTCATGCGCATCTGGTCGGTGACTACACGGTTGGGGGGGACTTGGATCAGGCCGCCCTGGCCTGGCGCGGTGCAGTAGAAGGTCGGCTCCACGCTGTTTTCATCGGACTCGCGAATGAACGCATCGGCTTGGATGTCGTAGCGTACCGGTTCGTACTCGCCCACGGCGAACGGCATCATCAGTTCATCCGGCATACCGTTGTAGAACGGCGTGCGCATGAGCAGGCGAGAGATTTCCGGATTGGCGTCCGGTAGCGGGGCAATGACTGCCGGTTCATCGAACAGCGCCAGCACCTCTGGGTCCGGCAGCCGCGGTGGGCTAAGTGGGCCAAGCAGGTAGCCACGCTGGCCGTTGATGTGCCCAGGCACCACGAAGCGGTCCTGCCAGAAGCGGAACAACAGCGGTTTCTCCTGGGCCAGGTCCTGCACTATCGGCAAGGCATTCAACAGGCCGAATACCGCGAACTGCACTCCCTGCGCTTGCTCCTGCAGCGACTTGCCGTTGATCGCGCGGTCCAACCCCAGGCCGAACTGGGCGATACCGCCGGCGGCGAACACCGGCCACAGGGCCGGCAGGGCCAGGGCCAGGGGGGCGAGGTAGGTCATTGCGGCATTGAGGTAGCCCGACCAGCGGGCCTTGGTGACTTCACTGTCACTTTGAATGAGGACGTTGGCGTCTTGATAGCTGCGTTTCTGGTAACGCCTGGCCAGGGCTGCGAAGAGCTCGCCAGCCAACGGTGGGCTGTACTGCTTCATCTTGTAGTTCACGTAGTCGCCAGGCGCCCAGATGCCGTCGGTGGTGAACCCTGGACGGTTGGCGTCCAGGTGATAGGGAAGCGGGTACGCCGCGAGGCCGTTTAGGGCGGAGTTCAGCCCGCTGAAACTCAGGCCATCGGGGGTATCGGCCGAGTTGAAGTGAGCTTCCAGCGCTGCGCGGCGGGCCGGGTCGCGGCACTGTTCGGCGAACCAGTCCTGCATCGCGGCGTGGCTGTCGAACGCGTGCAGGGGCGAGGCATTGCCGGGAATGTAGAGCAGCACCATCGGGCTGCCCTTGCGCTTGAAACAGATCAGGTCGGTGGCCGCATAGCCATAGACATTCAGGGCGCGCGCCTGGATCGGTGCGGGCGGGGTTTGCAGGCCTGCGGCTTGCCAGGCGAGTGTCACCGCGTCGCGGGTCAGGCTGCCCTCGGCGGCTTGCTTGTTGCAGGCGGCGATGAAGTTGAGCTTCAGGCACTGGCGGTAGGTGTCGAAATGGGCGTTCCAATAGGTGTCCAGGGTGGCCTTGTAGGCGCGGGCGAAGTCCAGCTGCCAGGTGAAGGCTTCGAGCGCGCTGACCGGCAGGTTGATGAAGGTTTCGTGGTCGTAGCGCTGTGGGTCGGTGCGGCGGAACAAGCCGCTGAGCACGTAGTAGTTCTTCGCGCCGGGCTCGGACGGCGGCCGCAGGGCGTCGACAAGGCGTATCTCGCGATCACTGCCTTGCGGTTGGTCCGGGGCGAGCAAATGCGGCACCGCTTCGAGGTCGGGCTCGGCTTGCCAGTTGCCCAGCAGTGCCTGGGTGATGCTCTGGCGCTGGGCGAGCACTCCGGTCCAGCCGTAGTCGCTGCCGTCCTGGTAGTGCAGGGTGACGGCGTCGATCTGTTCGGGGGCGAGGTCGATGCCCTGGCTGGTTAGCCAATGCGCCAGGGCATCGCGTGCGGCCTGGTCCGGGCGCGGGAAGTTGCTCAGGTGCAGGCGTGCGAAGCCGACGGCTGCGGGGCTCAGAAAGGGAATTGCCATGGTGTCACCTTTGCGATGGGATGGACCGCGAAGGTGAACCAAGCAGCGCGTGCAGTCGTGGTAGTAGGTTATTTGCCAGGCAAGCGTGGCAGGTCGGGGGTGATGTCGCGCTCGGGGCGCAGGGCGTCGTCGAAGCCTACTGGCACCTTGCCGCGCAGTTGCCAGGCGAAGGCGATGATTTCGGCAATGGTCAGGTACAGCGCCTCGGGAATCTGCTCGCCCAGTTCCAGGCGCGCCAGCAGGCGCACCAGCTCGGCGTTCTCGTAGATGGGCACCTCGTGTTCGCGGGCCAGGGCCAGGATGGCCTCGGCCAGCTCGTCATCGCCCTTGGCACTGAGGGTGGGGGCCTGCTGGCCATCATAAGTCAGCGCGATCGCCTGCCGGGGTAGTTTGTCATTCATGCGGTTTCATCCACCCAGCGTTGTTCCAGACGGGTCCGCGGGCCTTGTGGCGGGGTGCCTGGGTGGCATTCCAGCTCGCCGACATCCAGGCCCCGGGCCAGCAGGCGTTCGCGCAGGCTGGCCAGTTGGCTGTCGATCAATTTTGCGGTGGCCGGGTGCTCGGCCCACAGTTGCCCGGACAAGCGACCCTGGCTCAACTGTGCCTGTACTTGCAGCGGGCCCAGCGGCGGCAGGTCGAAAGCCAGCTCGATACGCCACAGAGACTCCAGCGGGTTGTGCTGTTCACGCTGCTGCTCGGCCTGCTGCTCGGGAGTGTCCTCGCGTTGCAGCTTGACCTGCAACGGGATGAAGTCCTGACCGTGGCGAATGGGTATCTCGGTTTGCCAGGTGGTTTGCAGGTTGCCGCTCTCGGTGGTGCCGGTCTGTTGCAGGCTGGCCAGCTGATGGCTCTGTAGGCGCGAGATGGCGGCGGCGGCCAGGCGCAGCAACTGTTGCAGGTCGCCTTTGTCTTCCAGGTTTTGCAGCAGCCTCGAGGGCAGGGGAAAGACGCCAGGCTGCGGGCGTGGGCTGACGCGGTCGAGCATGCCCAGCGCGCCGCGCACCATGCCGGGCAAGGCCTGGGCCACGGTGGCGGACAGCGCGGCCGGGTTGAAGGCAGGCGCTGTGGTGGCGTTGCTGGGGCTGGACAGGGCCTGGGCCACCAGCCGCACCAGTTGTGCCTTCAGGTCGGGGGCCACGGTGGCGCCCAGCCCGCCGAGCAGTTTCGCTTCGAGAAATGCACCGCTGTTGTTCAAGGCCTGGGCCACGGCCTTGGGGTCGGAGAGCTGGCGGGCATCCGGCAGGCTGGCCAGCAGGCGTTCGGCGAGGCCACGCAGCTCGCGGCCGGCGGGTGATGTGTAGTCGACCTGCTGCAAGGCATTGAGCAGGCCGGGTAGCGAGGCCTGGCGGCTCTGCTGGGCCAGCAGTTGCTGGGCGATGGTCAGTTGGTCCTGGCGCCCGCTCAAGGGTACGAAGCGTAGGGACTGGTCACTTTGCACCAAGGCGCTGAGCAGGCTGCCCACCGCCAGTGGGCGCGGGCTGTCGATGGCCAGCGTGGCGCCGGCCTGGCTGCTGTTGAGCAGGCTTACCAGCGAGCGGAACACTGTCGCCTGCCCAGCGGTGTCGGGCAGCACCTGGCTGGTCAGGACTTTGCCTTGCAGCAGGGTGCCCAGGGGAATCTTGCGGGTGTCGAGCTGGGTAAGGGTCGCGACGTTGCTGGCGCTGGCTTGCTGCAACAGCACCGCCAGGCGGTTGCCTTCTGGCTGGCTGACCGTGACCTGACTGCCCTGGGGCAGTGGCTGCGGGGCGGTGGCCTGGACCTGTGCCTGGTTACCGTTGGCCAGGGTCAGGCGCAGCAGCATCTGGAAGTCCTGGCCGACCTGGCGCAGGCTTATTACTTCGGCCTGGGCGGTGGAACCTGGCGGCAGAAGGTTCGGCTGGGGTTGTAGCAGGCGCAGTTGCTCGCCGGTCATCGCCGCCTTGGCGATTTGCGGTGCAAGGGTGCTTTGTGCGCCGAGACTATTGATTTCGGTCATGATTGTATACAACCTGTCGGTCCAGCCCTCTTGGCAGCGGGGTGGTGCGTGTAATAATGCGGGCCGCCTGCCATTGCCAGTATAACGGCAGGGCATGGAGTGACTTGAGGCAAGGCGCTGGAGCCGCAGTGCCGCTTTCGCGGGCAAGCCCGCTCCTGCAGGGACAGCGCTGTTCTTGTGGGAGCGGGCTTGGCCGCGAAGAGGCCCGTGCTCCGGTACCGTACAACAGCATAAGGCGAAACCGTGACCCTTCACCTCCAAGCCGTGGGCCTGGCCTGCGAGCGCGACTGGCGCCTGCTCTTCGAGCACCTGAACTTCGAGCTGCGCCCCGGCGACATGCTGCAGGTCAGCGGCCCCAACGGCAGTGGCAAGACCAGCCTGTTGCGCCTGCTGGCCGGGTTGATGCAGCCGACCGCCGGGCAGATCCTGCTCGGCGGCCAGCCGCTGGGCGAGCAACGCCACGCCTTGGCCAGTATCCTGCTGTGGATTGGCCACGCCGCCGGCATCAAGGATTTGCTCAGCGCCGAGGAAAACCTGGCGTGGCTCTGCGCGTTGCACCACCCGGCCGAACGCCAGGCGATCTGGCAAGCGCTGGAGGCCGTAGGCCTGCGCGGTTTCGAGGACGTCCCTTGCCACACCCTCTCGGCCGGCCAGCAGCGCCGCGTGGCCCTGGCCCGGCTGCACTTGGCCAGCCCGCCGTTGTGGATTCTCGACGAGCCTTTCACCGCTCTGGACAAGCAGGGCGTGGCCCAGCTCGAAGCGCACCTGGCGGCGCATTGCGAACAGGGCGGTACGGTGGTGCTGACCACCCATCACCCCCTCGAGCGACGCCCCTCGGGCTACCGGGAACTGAACCTAGGGCAGTGGGCCGCATGAGCGTATTTCTTCTGTTGCTACGCCGCGAAGCGCGTCTGCTGTTCCGCCGCCCTGCAGAGCTGGCCAACCCGCTGGTGTTCTTCGCCATTGTAATGGCGATGTTCCCGTTGGCGGTTGGCCCTGAATCGCAATTGTTGCAAACCTTGTCCCCTGGTCTGGTGTGGGTCGCGGCGCTGCTGGCGGTGCTGTTGTCGCTGGACGGCCTGTTCCGCAGCGATTTCGAGGACGGCTCGCTCGAACAATGGGTGCTGTCCCCGCATCCGCTGGCACTGCTGGTACTGGCCAAGGTGCTGGCGCACTGGACTTTTTCCGGGCTTGCGCTGGTATTGTTGGCGCCGCTGCTCGCTCTGATGCTGGGCTTGCCGGCCAGTTGCTTGCCGGTGCTGCTCGGCTCGTTGCTGCTGGGCACCCCGGTGCTGAGCCTGCTGGGGGCGGTGGGGGCGGCGTTGACGGTGGGCCTCAAGCGCGGCGGTTTGCTGCTGGCGTTGCTGATTCTGCCGTTGTATATCCCTGTATTGATCCTGGGCAGTGGCGCGTTGCAGGCCGCGTTGCAGAATATGCCCGCGACCGGCCACTTGCTGTGGCTGGCCAGCCTGACGGCCCTGGCCGTGACCTTGGCACCCTTTGCGATAGCGGCTGGCCTCAAGATCAGCGTCGGTGAATAACGAGTCCTGGGCTTTCAAGCCCGGCCAATACCCTGGATGTACCCTGATGAAAATAAGCTGGACGTGGTTCCACAAACTGGGCTCCCCGAAATGGTTCTATGCCATCAGCGGCCGCATGCTGCCATGGCTGACCATTGCCGCTGCGCTGTTGCTGCTGGTCGGTTCCGCCTGGGGCCTGGCCTTCGCGCCCCAGGACTACCAGCAGGGCAACAGCTTCCGCATCATCTATATCCATGTGCCGGCGGCCATGCTGGCGCAATCGTGCTACGTGCTGCTGGCGGTGGCCGGGGTGGTGGGGCTGGTGTGGAAGATGAAGCTGGCCGATGTCGCCCTGCAGAGCGCCGCGCCGATCGGCGCCTGGATGACCGCCGTGGCGCTGGTCACCGGCGCCATCTGGGGCAAGCCGACCTGGGGTAGCTGGTGGGTGTGGGATGCGCGCCTGACCTCGATGCTGATCCTGCTGTTTCTGTACTTCGGCATCATCGCCCTGGGCCAGGCCATCAGCAACCGCGACAGTGCCGCCAAGGCCTGCGCGGTGCTGGCCATCGTTGGCGTGGTCAATATCCCGATCATCAAGTATTCGGTGGAGTGGTGGAACACCCTGCACCAGGGCGCCACGTTCACCCTCACCGAAAAGCCCGCGATGCCGGCCGAAATGTGGCTGCCCCTGCTGCTGACGGTGCTGGGCTTCTACTGCTTCTTTGGTGCGGTGCTGCTGCTGCGCATGCGCCTCGAGGTGCTCAAGCGCGAGGCGCGTGCCAGTTGGGTGCGCGAAGAAGTGCTCAATAGCCTGGGCCGGGAGACCGTGCGATGAGTTTCGCCTCCTTCAGTGATTTCCTCGCCATGGGCCACCATGGCCTGTACGTGTGGTCGGCCTATGGCATCTGCCTGGCGGTGCTGGCGCTCAATGTCGCCCTGCCGCTGGCCGCTCGCCGTCGCTACCTGCAAGAAGAGGCGCGCCGTTTGCGCCGGGAGAACAACCAGTGAATCCGCAGCGCAAGAAACGCCTGTTGCTCATCCTTGGCCTGCTGGTCGGGGTCGGCGTCGCCGTAGGCTTTGCCCTGAGCGCCCTGCAACAGAACATCAACCTGTTCTATACCCCCACTCAGATCGCCAATGGCGAGGCACCGCTGGACACCCGCATCCGTGCCGGCGGCATGGTCGAGAAAGGCTCGGTGCAGCGCTCGCCCGACTCGCTGGACGTACGCTTCGTGGTCACCGACTTCAGCAAGTCGGTGCCGATCACCTACCGTGGCATCCTCCCCGACCTGTTCCGCGAAGGGCAGGGCATCGTCGCACTGGGCAAGCTCAACGCCGAGGGCGTGGTGGTGGCCGACGAAGTGCTGGCCAAGCACGACGAGAAGTACATGCCGCCTGAGGTGACCAAGGCGCTGCAGGAAAGCGGCCAGGCCGCCAACTACGAGGCCAAGCCATGAACGCGACGCTGGTGATTCCGGAACTCGGCCAACTGGCGATGATCCTGGCGATTTGCTTCGCCATCGTCCAGGCCACCCTGCCGCTGCTCGGCGCCTGGCGCGGCGACCGCCTGTGGATGGGCCTGGCCCGTCCGGCGGCCTGGGGGCAGTTCGCCTTCCTGGCGTTCGCCTTCGCCTGCCTGACCCACGCCTTCATGACCGACAACTTCTCGGTCGCCTACGTCGCCAACAACTCCAATACCGCGCTGCCTTGGTACTACAAGTTCAGTGCCGTATGGGGTGCTCACGAAGGCTCGTTGCTGCTCTGGGCCCTGATTCTGGGGGCCTGGACCTTCGCCGTGTCGGTGTTTTCGCGGCAGTTGCCGCAGGTGATGCTGGCGCGGGTGCTGGCGGTGATGGGCATGATCAGCGTGGGCTTCCTGTCGTTCCTGATCATCACCTCCAACCCCTTCGAGCGCCTGCTGCCGCAGATGCCGGTGAACGGCCGCGACCTCAACCCGCTGTTGCAGGACTTCGGCCTGATCGTCCACCCGCCGATGCTGTACATGGGTTACGTGGGCTTCTCAGTGGCCTTCGCCTTCGCCATCGCCGCCCTGCTCGGCGGGCGCCTGGATGCGGCCTGGGCGCGCTGGTCGCGGCCCTGGACCATCGTCGCCTGGGCCTTCCTCGGCATCGGCATCACCCTGGGCTCGTGGTGGGCCTACTACGAGCTGGGCTGGGGCGGCTGGTGGTTCTGGGACCCGGTGGAAAACGCCTCGTTCATGCCTTGGCTGGTGGGCACGGCGCTGATCCACTCGCTGGCGGTCACCGAGAAGCGCGGGGTGTTCAAAAGCTGGACAGTGCTGCTGGCCATCGCTGCATTTTCCCTGAGCCTCCTGGGTACCTTCCTGGTCCGCTCCGGGGTGTTGACCTCGGTGCATGCCTTCGCCTCCGACCCTTCGCGCGGCGTGTTCATCCTGATCTTCCTGCTGTTCGTGGTCGGCGGCTCGCTGACCCTGTTCGCCTTGCGCGCACCGGTGGTCAAGAGCCAGGTGGGCTTTGCCCTGTGGTCGCGGGAAACCCTGCTGCTGGCCAACAACCTGGTGCTGGTGGTGGCCGCCTCGATGATTCTGCTCGGTACCCTCTACCCGCTGGTGCTCGATGCCTTGACCGGCGCCAAGCTGTCGGTCGGCCCGCCGTATTTCGATGCCTTGTTCCTGCCGCTGATGGCGCTGCTGATGGTAGTCCTGGCCATTGGCGTGCTGGTGCGCTGGAAGGACACGCCCGGCAAGTGGCTGGCCAGCATGCTCACCCCGGTGCTGATCGGCAGCGCGATCATCGCGCCGCTGGCCGGCTGGTTGGTTGACGACTTCGACTGGCCGGCGTTGACCGTGTTCGCCCTGGCCGCCTGGGTGGTGCTTGGCGGTGTGCGCGACATCCTCGACAAGACCCGCCACAAGGGCCTGCTCAAGGGGCTTGGCGGCCTGGGTCGCAGCTATTGGGGCATGCAACTGGCGCACCTGGGCCTGGCGGTATGTGCCCTGGGCGTTGTCATGTCCAGCAACAACAGCGCCGAGCGCGACCTGCGCATGGCGCCGGGCGAGAGCGTTTCGCTGGGTGGCTACCACTTCCTGTTCGAAGGTGCCAAGCACTTCGAGGGTCCGAACTTCATCTCCGACAAAGGCACCATTCGCGTTTCGCGCGAAGGCCGCGAAATAGCGGTACTGCACCCGGAAAAGCGCCTGTACACGGTGCAGCAATCGATGATGACCGAGGCCGGTATCGATGCCGGCTTCACCCGCGACCTCTACGTCGCCCTCGGCGAGCCCCTGGAAAACGGCGCTTGGGCGGTGCGGGTGCATATCAAGCCTTATGTCCGCTGGATCTGGCTGGGGGGGCTGTTGACCGGCCTTGGCGGCTTCCTGGCGGCCCTCGACCGGCGCTACCGCGTCAAGGTCAAGGCCCGGGTGCGTGACGCCCTGGGCATGTCTGGAGCGACTGCATGAAGCGTTGGATCATGGTGTTGCCATTGGCGGCGTTTCTGCTGATGGCGGTATTCCTCTACAAAGGTCTTTACCTCAAGCCTGACGAACTGCCGTCGGCAATGATCGGCAAGCCGTTTCCGGCCTTTTCCCTGCCTGAAGTGCAGGAGGGCGGGCGCACCCTGACCCAGGCCGACTTGCTGGGCCGCCCGGCCTTGGTCAATGTGTGGGGTACCTGGTGCCCAGCGTGCAAGGTCGAGCATCCGTACCTGAACCAGCTGGCCCAGCAGGGCGTGGTGATCCATGGCGTCAACTACAAGGACGACAACGCCGCCGCGCTGAAATGGCTGGCTGACTTCCACAACCCTTACCAGCTGGATATCCGTGACGAGCAGGGCACCCTGGGCCTGGACCTGGGCGTATACGGTGCCCCGGAAACCTTCCTGATCGATGCCCAGGGCATCATTCGCTACAAGCACGTGGGCATCGTCGATGCCGCGGTGTGGCGCGAGCAACTGGCGCCGCTGTACCAGAGCCTGGTCGACGAGGCCCAGCCATGAAGCGCTGGTTGGCAGGCGTGGTGCTGGGTATGAGCCTGGCCGGGGTGGCCATGGCGGCCATCGACACCTACCAGTTTCGCGACGACGCCGAGCGCGAGCGCTATCAGCAACTGACCAAGGAACTGCGCTGCCCGAAGTGCCAGAACCAGGACATTGCCGACTCCAACGCGCCCATCGCCGCCGACCTGCGCCGGGAAATCTTCCGCATGCTCGGCGAGGGCAAGAACAACGAGCAGATCATCGACTTCATGGTCGACCGCTACGGCGACTTCGTGCGCTACAAACCGGCGCTGAGCGGGCGTACCTGGCTGCTGTGGTTCGGCCCGGGCATCCTCCTGGCCGGTGGCTTCGTGGTGCTGGCGCTGATCGTCCGCAAGCGCCGCAGCCAAGGGCCGGCCGCAGCCACGGAGCTGTCCGCCGAAGAACGCGAGCGTCTCGCCAAATTGCTGGATAAAGAACCTACCCATGATTGAATTCTGGCTGAGTGCGGGCCTGCTGTTGCTCGCTTCCCTGGCGTTTTTGCTGTTGCCCATCCTGCGTGGCCGTCGCCAGCAGGCCGAAGAAGACCGTACCGCGTTGAACGTCGCCTTGTATCAGGAGCGCATCGCCGAGCTTGCTGCCCAGCAGGCCGCAGGCACGCTCGATGCCGCGCAATTGGTCAAGGGCCGTGACGAAGCCGCCCGCGAGCTGCTGGCCGATACAGAGGGCGCCGAGCCATTGCGCCAGGGTCACCTGGGCAAAGCGCTGCCGTTGGCGGTGGCGGTGCTGGTGCCACTGCTGGGGCTGGGGCTGTACCTGCATTTCGGCGCGGCCGACAAGGTCGAGCTGACCCAGGAGTTCGCCCAGGCGCCGCAGTCGCCGCAGGAGATGATCACCCGCCTCGAGCGCGCCGTGCAGGCCCAGCCGGATTCGGTCGAGGGCCTGTACTTCCTGGGCCGCGCCTACATGGCCGAGCAGCGCCCGGCGGACGCCGCCAAGATGTTCGAGCGCGCCGTGGCCCTGGCCGGACGTCTGCCCGAGCTGCTCGGCCAGTGGGCCCAGGCGCAGTATTTCGCCAGCGACAAGCAGTGGACCCCGCAATTGCAGGCGCTGACCGACGAAGCACTCAAGGCCGACCCGAACGAAGTCACCAGCCTTGGCCTGCGCGGCATCGCCGCCTTCGAGCAGGAGCGCTACCAGGAAGCTATCGACTACTGGCAGCGCCTGAGCCGGCAACTGCCGGAGGGTGATGCGTCGCGTGCGGCATTGCAGGGCGGTATCGACCGCGCCACCGAGCGCCTCAAGGCCGCCGGGGGCAAGCCGGTCGAAGTGGCCAGGCTGAGAGTGCGGGTGGAGTTGGCGGCAGCGCTCAAGGACAAGGTCAAGCCCGACGACAGCGTGTTCATCTTCGCCCGTGCCAGTAATGGCCCGCCCATGCCGCTGGCGGCCAAGCGGGTGAGCGTGGCGCAGCTGCCGATCGAGGTGGAGCTCTCCGATGCCGACGCGATGCTGGCGCAGATGAAACTGTCGGACTTCGCCGAAGTCCAACTGGTTGCACGCGTGTCGCGCGCCGGCCAGCCGACCCAAGGCGAGTGGATCGGCCAAGGCGCGCCGATCCCCAGCCGGGGTCAGGGCCTTCAGCACCTGACCATCGACAGCCCCGACCAGTAAGAGAGCCACGCCATGAACAGTCCCGTACGCCTGACCCTGATCGCCTTGGCTATGGGGCTTTCCGCGTGTACGGTGCACCCGCCGGCCGAGCAGCAAGAGCCGTTGCCGCCGATCGAAACCATCCCGCCGCGCCAAGGGCCGGTCGTCACGCCGCTGCCAGGCAGCAAGCCGACGCCCCAGCCTGGCAAACCGGCCGCGATTCCCAAGCCCATGCCGCGTACCTCTGCAAGCTTCGCCCCGCCGCCGGGTGGCGCCAGCCATTGGGACCCGAAGCTTGGCGTGTATGTGCTGGAGAAACAGCCCAACACCTTCTACCGCCAGCGCACCTATTACCGCTGGAACAACGGCTGGAGCTGGTCGCTGAGCCCCAACGGGCCGTGGCAGGAGACCGACAGCAGCGGCGTGCCGGGCGGTCTGGGCAGGGCCTTCGGACAGTAGCTCGCAGTCGCCTGACGAACTGGCATAATGCCCCTTCTCATTGATTTGGAGGGTGGCATGAGCAAGACAGTCCTGGTGCTGGTGGAAACCGTCAACGATTACCTTCCTCTGCTCGAACAGGCCGGCTACCGCCTGATCCGCGCCCCCAGTGCGCAGCTGCGCGCCGACGCCATCGCCCGCCATGCCAACGAGATCGACGCGGTGCTCACCCGTGGCCCGCTGGGGCTGACTGCCGCCGAGATCGACGCATTGCCCAAGTTGCAGATCATCTGCGTGATCGGCGCTGGCTACGAGCAGGTCGACCTGCGCGCTGCCGCGGCGCGCGGCATTACCGTCACCAATGGTGCCGGGGCCAACGCCTCGGCGGTGGCCGACCACACCATGGCCTTGCTTCTGGCGCTGCTGCGCGATATTCCCCGCGCCGATGCCAGCACCCGGCGTGGCGAGTGGAACCGGGTCATCAGCCCGTCGATCAGCGGCAAGCGCCTGGGCATCGTCGGCCTGGGCGCCGTCGGCCAGGCCATCGCCAAGCGCGCCTCGCAGGGCTTCGACATGAATGTCAGCTACCACAGCCGCAAGCCTCGCGAGGCATCGCCCTACACCTGGTACGACAGCCCGCTGCACCTGGCCGAGAACGTCGACATCCTGGTAGTCGCAACCCCCGGTGGCGTGGGCACTCAGCACCTGGTCGATGGGCCGGTGCTCGAGGCCCTGGGCGCGGAGGGTTACCTGGTGAATATCGCCCGCGCCAGCGTGGTCGATACCCAGGCCCTGGTCCAGGCCCTGGCCCAGGGCACCATCGCCGGTGCCGCGCTGGATGTGTTCGATGACGAACCCGCCGTGCCCGATGCCTTGAAAGCGTTGACCAATACCGTGCTGACTCCCCACGTGGCTGGCCAGTCGCCGGAGGCGGCGCGTGATACCGTGACCTTGGTGCTGCGCAACTTGCAGGCGTTTTTCGCGGGCGAGCCGGTGCTGACCCCGGTGCGTCAGTAAGGCTTTTCTCGAAACCACTTTTTCGAAAGCAGGAGTTTTTGCATGGAGCTTCAGATTTTCCAGGTCGACGCCTTTTCAGCCGAGCCTTTCGGTGGCAACCCCGCTGCGGTGATCCCGCTGCACAGCTGGCTGCCGGATGCACAGTTGCAACGCATTGCCGAGGAAAACAACCTTTCCGAGACCGCCTATTTCGTGCGCAACGGCGAAACCTTCGACCTGCGCTGGTTTACCCCGGCGGTTGAGGTGGACCTGTGCGGCCACGCCACCTTGGCGGCCGCCTGGGTGTTGTTCGAGCAACTGGGCGAGCAGGCCGAGGTGCTGCGCTTCAACACCCGCAGTGGCGAGCTGCGGGTCAGCCGCGGTGCCGATGGACTGCTGGCCATGGACTTCCCGGCCAAGGATCCGCAACCGGTGGACATTCCCCAAGCCTTGCTCGATGCCTTGCGCCTGACTGAGGCGCGCGCGCTGTATCGTTCCGATGACTATGTGCTGGTGATCGACGATGCGGAAAAGATCGCCACCTTGCTGCCGGACTTCGCGGCGTTGTCGGCTTTCGATGTGCGGGGTATCGCGGTGACGGCGCCGGGGCGGGGGTTCGATTTCGTCACCCGCTGGTTCGGGCCGCGCGTGGGTATCAACGAAGACCCGGTGACGGGCTCGGCCCACACGTCGCTGGCGCCGTACTGGGCCGAGCGCCTGGGCAAGACCACACTGAGCTGCGAGCAGGGTGGGGCGCGCAAGGGGCAGTTGCAGTGCGAGGTGCCGGGTAACGGGCGTGTGGTTATCAGTGGGCGTGCGGCGTTGTATATGCGGGGCACGGTGTACCTCTGAAATTGTTTTTGAATGTACCGGCCTCTTCGCGGGTAAACCCGCTCCTACAGATACCGCGCTGTTCTCAAGAGCAACGCTGTACCTGTGGGAGCGGGTTTACCCGCGAAGAGGCCGGTACAAACGATGCAAAATCTTCAGACTTTCCGTATTTCGTGTAGTCCATTTCCCAAGCATGCTTTCGCGGCTTTTGCGCACTCCATTACTCCACTAGTCTCCCCGGGCCGTTGCCAAATCAACGGCCAGGCGTGCAAGCCTGAATGGGAGTGCTGCGTATAGCGTCACGCAATAATGGTGGCTGTGCGCAGGAGGTCTTTTGGCCAGCCGGGTTCCTGTACTCCCCCGGTCTTGCACACCTGCGTACAGCTGCCGCCTATTCGGGTGCAAGCGGATATCGGCAGCATTCCACTAGGTAAAAGGAGTGCTGAACCATGCTGAAAATCGTCCCCGACCCACCGCAAACCCATCTTCTGGAGGTGTCGCCATGACGCGTGATATCTCCCTCCCAAGCAAACCCCGCCACGTCACCGCCACCGCCCACTTCGGCACTTGCCACAACGCCCACGGCCCCATGTTCACCGTTCATGCCGGTATCGAGGCGGAGGACGCGCTGGTCTGCGCCCTGGCAGCCTTGAAAGCCGCCTACGAAACCAACGCGCTAGCCCTGGAGCAGGCCGACGAGCCGCTGCGCAGCTTGCTGACCGCCACCGAGAATTCGCTGGAGAAAAGCAAGGCGCTCACCGAGGCGGTGCTGGATGGGGTAGAAGGGAAGGGGTGCTAGCCGAACGTGCCAACCTCTTCGCGGGGCCCGCCGCGAAGAGATCTGTAGCGCCCCCGCTATACTTGGCAATCCTTCCCCCCTGCACGGAGCCTCTCGCATGCCCCTGGAAAAACAAGGCACCTGTCTCTGCGGCGCGATCACACTGCGCATTGCCGTCGACGACAACCAGGTCAGCGCCTGCCATTGCGGCATGTGCCGCAAATGGACCGGCGGCCCGCTGCTGTGCGTGCACAGTGACCACGCGCCCACCTTCGAAGGCCGCGCGCCCAGCGTCTACGATTCCTCCGAATGGGCCCAGCGCGGCTTCTGCGGCCAGTGCGGCACCCACCTCTACTACCGGCTCACGGACAAGACCTCCTACGCCATACCGGCGGGCCTGTTCGACGGCGACAATGCCTGGGACTTCACCCTGCAGATCTTCATCGAGCAGAAGCCTGCTTGGTACTGCTTCGCCAACCAAACCACCGACCTCACGGGCGAGCAGGCCTTCGAGCAGCTCGGTTGAGCCTTGCCAAGGCGCGTTATTCCTGCGAAAACGGCCGCCTCGATACTTCCACACCCGCAAGAGGCCAGCATGAGCAGTGAACTCCAGATAACCGACCTGCACGACGGCGACGGCAAGGCCGTGGTCAAGGGCGCGTTGATCACCACCCAGTACACCGGCTGGCTGGCCGACGGCAGTGAGTTCGACTCGTCCTGGTCACGTGGCAAGCCGTTCCAGTGCGTGATCGGTACCGGTCGAGTCATCAAGGGCTGGGACCAGGGCCTGATGGGCATGCGCGTGGGCGGCAAGCGCAAATTGCAGGTGCCGGCACACCTGGGCTACGGCGAACGCTCGGTTGGCTCGATACCGCCCAACTCGGACCTCACGTTCGAGATCGAACTGCTCGAGGTGTTGACGCGCGACGACTGACATTTTTCTGCTTTGGGCGTGAAGTAATTTGGCAATACCGCTGGTCCAAACTGGCTGCGCCAGGAAGGGCCAGCACGGAAGAGCCCATTGAGCAGCCGGTTTACCGAACCGGCTGCCGGCACGGATGCCCCAACGTCCAAAGCCGAATGAGCCCCTTGTTATGAAATGGATGTACCCGCGACGCCGTCACCTGTTTCTCATGCTCGGCCTTGCCGCCGCTGCGGTGTTGATCCCGCTGAGCATCGACCGCGTGCAAAGCCGCGACCGCCACGGCGACGGCACCCAGACCCTGGTGTTCCTGCGCCATGCCGAGAAGCCTGGTGAGGGCCTGGGGCAGTTGAACTGCCAAGGCCTGAACCGCGCCATCGACCTGGCCACCTTGCTGCCGGAGCGCTTCGGCAATGCCGACTACGTATTCGCAGCCGACCCAGGGCGGCATGTCGAAGAGGGCAGCGATGACCAGCGCTACAGCTACATCCGCCCGCTCATGACCATCAGCCCCAGCGCCATTCGCCTGGGGTTGCCGGTGAATATCGATTTCGGCGCCAACGACTACGACGACCTGGCCGAGGAACTGCTCAAGTCCAAGTACCGCAATGCAACCGTCTATACCGCGTGGTCCCACGGCTATCTTCCCGACCTGCTCAATGCCGTGGCCGGCAAGGCGCTGGGTGATAAGCGAGTGATCACCGAGGACTGGGGCGGTGACGATTTCGACACCTTGTACGTGATTACGCTGACCTGGCAGGACGGCAAGGCCAGCATGCTCAGCCGCAATGTGCGCCAGGGCTTGGATGGCGGGGCGAAGACTTGCCCGACTTGATAGAGCGTTGATGCTGGCGCGGAATGCCTGAGCACTTGGTTCTCTTTGTGGGTAAAAAAACCTACTCGCATCAGAGATTTGGGCTACAGCTTGAGCCAGCGCCTCACAATTGAGGCGCGTGCTTCAAGACTCTACGGTTACTGGGTCGGTAATCAGGCGTCTAAGAATGCCTATCAAATCCTACTTCTCTTCCAAAGTGGTCAAGGCTGCCAATGCACAGCTCTGCGAAAACGGGGTCGCATTGGAGCCTGATCTTCCAAACGAATTGCTTGGCGCAATACCGGACGCATTGCAAGCCCAGCCCTAGCCATCGCGAACAAGCCGCTTCGCGATGGCTCGCCAATTGATAAAACCTACCGCCCCAGCCTCATCGGCCAGCCCACCACCTTCTTGGCCCTGGGCGTGGCATAGGTGCGTACCTTGGACGTGCTCAACCCCAGCCGCACCAACGACTCGGCAATGGTCACCGCCGCGCTCACGCCGTCCACCACCGGCACGCCAGTACGCTGGCGAATCTGCTCATCCAGCCCCGCCATGCCGCCGCAGCCCAGGCAGATCACCTCGGCCTTGTCGTCTCGCACGGCGCGTTCGGCCTGCTCGACGATAGCCTCCACGGCACGCTGGGGGTCTTGCTCCAGCTCGAGCACGGCCAGGCCGCTGGCCCGCACCGAGGCACAGCGGTCATACAGGCCCGAGAGCTTCAGGCGGTCCTCGATCAATGGCACCGTGCGGTCCAGGGTGGTCACCACCGAATAGGCATGGCCCAGGTACATCGCGGTGCTGGCGGTGGCGTCGGTGATGTCCACCACTGGCACGTTCAGCAGCTCCTGCAAACCCTCACGGCCATGCTCGCCGTAGCCGGCCTGGATCACCGCATCGTACGGCTGGTCGTAGGCCAGTACCCGGTCCATCACGGCGATCGCCGCCAGGTAGCTTTCGAAATTGCCTTCCACCGATTCGGCGCCGAACCAGGGCGTCAGGCCGACGATCTCGGTCCCCGGCGCGGCCACGCTGCGCGCCTGCTCGGCGATGGCCTCGGTAATGGCTTCGGTGGTGTTGACGTTGACGATCAGAATACGCATCTACAGATTTCCTTGATCAGTGGCTGCTGTGGTCGACGGCGATGGCTTCGCCGCTCACATCCAGGTATTGGCGGTTGCGTGGGGCGAGCAGCAGGTAAAGTGCGGCAGCACTGCCGGCGCCTATAAGCCAGGAGAACGGTGCGACACTGTGGAACTGCGGCACCAGCGCCAGCACGATGGCCAGCACCGCCGAAGGAATGAACGCGGCCACCGCGCGCAGATTGACGCCACGGCTGTAGTGGTAGGCCGCTTCAGGGTGCTCGCTGTACAGCTCCGGCACATTGATGCGGCCTTTGCGCAGCAGCCAGTAGTCGGACATGATCACCCCGTACAGCGGGCCGAGCAGGGCACCCAGGCCCGAGAGGAAGTACACGATCACCAGTGGGCTGTTGTAGAGGTTCCACGGCAGGATCAGCACCGCCACGGTGGCGCTGATCAGCCCGGCACGGCGGAAGTTCAGGTGGCGCGGCGCCAGGTTGCTGAGGACGAAGGCCGGGGCGACGAAGTTGGCCATGATGTTTACCGCCACGGTGACGATCAGGAAGGCCAGGCAACCGAGTACCAGGAAGGCGGTGTTGGGAATGGTGGCGACGATCTGCGTCGGGCTGTCGATGATTTGCCCGTTGATCTGGAACTGCGCACCGCACAGCACCACGGTAATCACTGCGAATACCAGGATATTCACTGGCAGGCCCCAGAAATTGCCCACGCGAATGGTCCTGCGGCATGGCGAGGAGCGGGCGAAATCGCAGAAGTTGAGCACCAGGGTGCCGTAGATGGCCAGCCACAGCGAGCCACCGGCAAAGATGTTGCGCCACATATCAAAGCCTTGCAGCGGTTCGGCCACCGACCAGGCGATGCGCGCGTCGGTCTTGAAGTACATCCAGGCCGCCAGGCTGGCGACGGTCAGCAGGATCACAGGGCCTGCGAAGCCTTCATAGCGACGCACCATCTCCATGCCGTAGGCAAGGATCACCAATTGCACCAGCCAGATCGCCACGAAGCACACCCAGCCCAGGCTCGACAGGCCGAGGATGCTGTCCTGGTCATAGGCGGCCACCTGTGGCCACACGGCGGTGAGCAGCACGCGCAAGACCACAGACGCCAGGTAGGTCTGGATGCCGAACCAGGCGATGGCGATGACCGCGCGGATCAGCGCTGGGATTTGCGCCCCATGGATGCCGAAGGCGATGCGGCTGATGACCGGGAACGGCACGCCGGTCTTCTGCCCCATGTACCCGGACAGGTTCATGAAGAAGTACACCAGCACCGCGCCGATCGCCAGCGACAGCAGGATCTGCCAGCCGCCCAGGCCAAGGGCGAACAAGCCCATGGCGAACGAGTAGTTGGCGATGTTGTGCACATCGTTGGTCCATAGCGCGAAGATGCTGTAGCCGCCCCAGCGTCGACCTTCCTGGCGGGTCGGGGCGAGGTCGCGATTGTGCAGGCGTGGGCTCAGTTCAATGGCGCTGGATGGGCCGGGCAGGGGCACGGCGGTTGGGCTGGTGCTGGCAACGGATAGTTCAGGGGCAAGGTCGAGGCTGCTACTCATTCCGGCGGCTCCTGATGCGCGAGGACTGCGATGAGGCGGGCATGCGCACGGGCTCGCCATCTCGTCGGTGCAGGCGTTGGCATCACTGGGTTCTGGGCGCTACGGCCTGTTTAAGGTAGGCGTCGCGGGTTCTTGTGTATTTAGGTTTTGTTTAAGTTGTATACAAAACGCGAACACACAAAAGCCAGTTCCATGCCAGAGGGGATCCGACTAAGGCCGTGCCATTACTAATTATTTATGTCCGTAAAAGATAAGTGATTGAAAATAATGATTTATAAGTTGACTTTAAAATCAAGTATATTTTTTGAGCGTCTAATTAATTGATCGTATGGTCAGTTTTCATTACACGGTTTGTGTAACTTGCTGGGGCATATCTGTAAGGGAGTGCACACAAAAATGGCACCTATGGTTACATTCTTGTGTACAAAAATTAACCTGCTGGGATACCCCTTACGCCGCTCGCCTCATTCCATCGGCGGCAACCGGCGTTTTACCGGGGTCTTCTTGATGATCGCGGTGTTGGTCTCGGCCAGCGTGTTCAGGCGGTCCAGCAGGGTGTCCAGTTGCTCCATGGAGCGTACGTGCAGGCGCGCAATGAAGCAGTCCTCGCCGGTGACCTTGTCGCACTCGGTGAACTCCGGTATCGCCACGATCTGCCGCTCCACTTCCTGCAACTGCCCCGGTAGCGGACGGATGCGTACGATGGCCTGCAACTGGTAGCCGAAGCAGCGCGGGTCTACTTCCACGGTGTAGCCGCGCAGCACGCCGCGCTCTTCCAGGCGCCGCAAGCGTTCACTGACACTCGGTGCCGACAGCCCGCTGAGCTGGGCAAGGGCCTTGAGCGAGCGACGGGAGTCCTCCATCAGGGCGTTTATCAAGCATTGGTCGATGGCATCGGTCATGGTTGCCTCATAAGGCGTTTTGTGAAATTGGCCTTGATAGTAAAGCCAATTTTGCCGCTTTGCCTTTTTTATCCGCTGGAGAGCGTGAGGGGGCGCCGCGCATACTTTTGCCAGGTTCTGCAGGAGGTGCACGATGGACAGTTCATTGCGTCGCGGTTCGCTGGAAATGGTGGGGGCCATGTTGATTTCCGGCACCATCGGCTGGTTCGTGTTGGTGTCCGGTCAGCCAGTGCTGGAGGTGGTGTTCTGGCGCTGCGTGTTTGGCGCCGTCACCTTGTTGCTGGTGTGTGCGGCCATGGGGCTTCTCAAACCGGGCGTGCTCACCCGCACCACGCTTTTGCTGGCAGTGTTCAGTGGCGTGGCCATCGTCGGCAACTGGGTGCTGCTGTTCGCCTCCTACTCACGGGCGTCGATCGCCATCGGCACGGCGGTATACAACGTCCAGCCGTTCATGCTGGTAGGGCTGGCGGCGTTGTTTCTTGGCGAGAAGCTCACGCTGGCCAAGCTGGCCTGGCTGGGGCTGGCGTTTCTCGGCATGTTGGCCATCGTCAGTACCCATGGGCAAGGGCAGAGCGGTGGTGAGGACTACCTGGCGGGTATCGCCCTGGCATTGGGGGCGGCGTTCCTGTATGCGGTGGCCGCGCTGGTCATCAAGCGCTTGAGTGGTACACCGCCACATCTGATCGCGTTGGTCCAGGTGAGTACCGGAGTGCTGCTGTTGGCGCCCTGGGTCAACGTGGCCGGGCTGCCGGGCGAAATGCCGGCGTTGGCCAGCTTGCTTACCCTGGGCATGGTGCATACCGGGCTGATGTATGTACTGCTGTACAGCGCCATCCAGCGCTTGCCCACGGCCTTGACCGGGGCGCTGTCGTTCATATACCCCATTGCCGCGATCCTGGTGGACTGGCTTGCCTTCGGTCACCGCCTGGCGCCGTTGCAATGGCTGGGGGTGGCAGCGATTTTGCTGGCGGCTGCGGGCATGCAGCAGGGTTGGAGGTTCCGTTCGAACAAAGCGCTGGCCGAACATACCGGGTAGAATGCCGGCTCTTTTCGCACACAGCATTGCCATGAATTCGCCTATCGCCACCTTGCAACAACACCTGCTTGCCGCCCTCGACCCTGCCCCAAGCGAAACTCGTCGCCTGTTCCACGGCCGTGGCCGTTGCTGGCCGGGGCTTGAGCAGGTGACGGTCGATTGGCTCGATGGGGTGTTGCTGGTGGCGTTGTTCCGCGAGCCGCCTGAAGGCCAGTTGGCTGAGCTTCAGGCCATGCTCGAAGCCCTGGCCGAGCGCCCGCAGTGGGCAGGCCAGGCAATTCTCATCCAACACCGTTACTTGCCCGACAGCCCCGGCCAGTGGTTGCTGGGCGAGCCTTGTCATCAGCGTGAGGTGACCGAGGATGGCCTGAAGTATCTGCTCGACCTTGGCGTGCGCCAGAACAACGGGCTGTTTCTCGACATGCGCTACGGCAGGCGTTGGGTGCGTGAGCAGGCACAAGGCAAGCGGGTGTTGAACCTGTTCGCCTATACCTGCGGCTTCTCGGTGGCGGCCATCGCGGGCGGTGCCGAGCAGGTGGTCAACCTGGACATGGCCAAGTCGGCCCTCTCCCGAGGCCGGGACAACCACCGGCTCAATGGCCATGACGCGTCGCGAGTGGCGTACCTGGGCCACGAGCTGTTCAAGTCATGGGGCAAGGTGCGCAAGTACGGGCCTTATGACCTGATCATCATCGACCCACCGACCTTCCAGCGCGGCAGCTTTGTGCTGACGCAGGACTACGCGAAAATCCTACGCCGTTTGCCTGAGTTGCTCTGTGAAGGCGGCACCGTGTTGGCCTGCGTCAACGACCCCGGTATCGGACCGGCCTTCCTGGTCGAAGGTATGGCGGCACATGCCCCGGAGTTGGCCTTTGTCGAGCGCCTGGACAATCCGCCCGAGTTTCCCGACAGCGATATTGAGGGTGGTTTGAAGGCAATGGTTTTTAGTCATTGCAAGCGTTCTATGTAGGTATGTGGTGTAAGCTATTTCTCACATCTTTATCGTTCATATCTTCGACCCCTTAGGTTTATCGACTAAATTTTTGTTGATCCGAATTTTTCACGAGTTACATTTTTTAATATTTTGATTTTTTGCAATGTAACAGTTTCTCAACTAGGATCGGTGCACTTGTTTCACAGTGGGCTGGCAATGATTGCCGGCTAACTACGGCAGGGAGAATGCCAAATGTTTTACGCTTATCGGCGATGGCTGGTATTGGCCGTTGTGTCTTTTGCATTGTTGTTGGTGGCAATCGATATGACGGTGCTCTATATCGCGTTGCCTGTGCTTACCCATGCGCTCGGTGCATCGACCTCCGAGAAACTGTGGATCATCAACATGTATCCACTGGTGGTCGCCGGCTTGCTGCTGGGGGCGGGTACCCTGGGTGATCGCATTGGTCATCAGCGCCTGTTCGTCATCGGCCTGGCGCTGTTCGGCCTGGCCTCGTTGCTGGCAGCGTTCGCCCCGTCCTCCACCGCCTTGATCGTGGCCAGGGGCTTCCTTGGCGTCGGTGCGGCGGCGATGATGCCGGCCACGCTGGCCATCATCAGCCTGACCTTCGAGGATGAGCGCGAGCGCGGTGTCGCCATTGGCGTCTGGACCTCCGTGGCGTCCGGCGGTGCCGCGATAGGGCCGCTGCTGGGCGGCGCGCTGCTGGAGCACTTCTGGTGGGGGTCGGTGTTCCTGATCAATGTGCCCATCGTCCTGGTGGCCTTGGTGCTGTCGTTGCGCTGGATCGACAATGCCCCGCAGGCCAACGCCAGCCCCTGGGACTTGGTGGGCTCGTTGCAGGCGATGGTCGGGCTGATCAGCCTGGCGTACCTGATCAAGGAGTTCGCCAAGCCCGAGCCCTCGCTGGTCGAGGCCCTGGTGGCCTTGCTCCTGTGCCTGGGGTTCGCCTGGCTGTTCGTGCGAGGGCAGCGCAAGCGTGGCTACCCGTTGATCGACGTGCAAATATTCCGCAGCCCGGCGTTTTCCTCGGCGGTCATTGCCAGCTTGGCTGCCGCGGGCTGTCTGATGGGGATCAACCTGGTCCTGAGCCAGCGCTTGCAGTTGGTCGTCGGCCTTTCCCCCCTCGAGACGGGCCTTTATTTCCTGCCGCTTTCGCTGGGTGCGATCGTCGCCGGCCCACTCAGTGGCTGGCTGTTGCCCAAGGTACGTTGCGACCGGTTCCTGGTGCTGGCGCTGTTGATCTATGCCGCTGCCATCGGGTTGTTCATGTACAGCTTCAACCATTCGGTGGCGCTGCAACTGGCATTGCTGTTCGTGATGGGGGCGTGTGTGGGGGCGAGTATGACCGGCGCTTCCACCACCATCATGGCCAGTGCGCCCCCTGAGCGTGCGGGTATGGCGGCGTCCGCCGAAGAAATTTCCTATGAATTGGGCGGCGGGTTGGGTATCGCCTTCATGGGCAGCCTGATGGCGCTCGTGTATAGCCGCTCACTGGTGGTACCAGCCCAGGCCGCCGACCCTGTGAGCCTGCGTGACGGTATCGACAGTGCACTGGCCGCTGCCGCGCAAGTACCCGGCCCAGTGGGCGAGGAAATCAGCGCCAACGCCCGCGTGGCATTCGACAGCGCGGTGTTCTCGGTGATGACCGCCACCATGGTGGTATTGGTGGTGGTCGCACTTGTGGTGTTCTTGAACTTTCGAAGGTATTCGGCACTGCCGGCCGAACAGAAAGTTTCCTCTTAGTTAATCCAGAACTCTGCGTTCGACGTCATCCAAATGGATGGCGTCGACTGTGGCTGCGTGCAACTTTTAAAAGGGAGGTGAGTCATGCGGCTGCTATTGGGCCAGTTGTATGATCAGCGAACGGCAGCGCAATTGGAAAGTTTCTACGTCGGTGAAGTATTGATTCCGCTAGAGCGGCTCAATCCGCTGTATCTGCGAGAAGCCGTCTGTTTCATCCTGTATAAGTACCCGGTGCTGCGCGCTAGTTTCACTCGAAACGAAGGCGAGTGGAACATGCACTTCCTGGCGCCGGATCAACTGCCAGGCGAGGTGGCCTTCAGCGTACTTGACGAGGCCGCAGGCCTGTCGATCGACGCGCGGCTCCAGGCGGGTATCGATGCTCTGCTCGCGTCGCCGTCCATGACGCCACCCTTGATCCGCTATGTGTTGCTCGATGCCGAGCAGGCCGAGCGACAACGCCTGCTGGTGATCTTCCATCACCTGGTCTGTGACGGTATTTCCAGCCGTATCCTGTGGCGCGACATTTCCAGGGCCTACCGTGCGGCGGCCCAGGGCGAACCGTTGCCGACGGAAACCTGCGACAGCTACCTGGCGTTCGCCCAGGAGCTCGCTGAGCGCTATCGCGCCTTGCCTGCGCCGATGCAGCCATCGCCTGAGCCTCTGGCCGCGTTGGGCACCCTTGACCGGGTTGCGCGTGAACTGTCCGGCAAGACCCTGGCCAGCACGCAGACCTGCCATTGCCTGCATTTGCAGGCGGCTGAGTTGCAAGCCTTGAGGGCCTGCGCGGTAGCCTGGCAGCTCAGCCTGAGCGACTGTCTGCTCGGGTGCTGGCTGCACGCGTTGAGCAGCGTCCAGGCGCAGGGTTCGGTAGACCTGATGATGTGGGTCAGCCCGCATTTCATTGGCGACTGGCACACACCTGTCGCCGAGTTGGTGGGCTCGGTGTCGTTCCCGTTAACGGTGCGCGTGAATTTGCAGGCTGGAGAAGGCCCCCGCGAGGCGGCGCACGCGGCCGTGGCCCAGGTCCAGCAGGCAATGGCATCCGCGCAGGATTTCGCGATTCGGCATTTCAGCGGCGTGCCCGGTGCGCCGGTGCCGCCGCTTGCGGCTATCGGTTTCAACTTCATTTCGTCACCGCGCCCCAATGCCAACCTGATCGGCTACCAGCTCGCGCCCGAGCCACTGCGCCTGGCGTCTGCGGAGCAACAGATGGTCCACCTGCCGTTGAGCTTCGAGGCCGAGATACATGCGCACACCTTGCGTATCACAGTGCTGGTATCGCCGCAGATGACGCATCGACTAGCGCTGGACGCCGCGATCGATCGGTTGTTCGACCATGTGCAGTCAATGGCCACGACCTGCAACTGAGACGTACCGCCCCAACACCCTGAAAGGAGTTCAGGGTGAACCTGATAGGGAAATGTGCATGAGTGCTGGATACGAGCAAGTACTGGCCATCGTGCTGACGCAACTGGCGTCGGCCTGTGGTGTGGAGCGGATAGACGAGGAGCAGCGCCTGGGCAGCCTGGGCCTGGACTCGATCGAGGTGACCGGGTTGCTCGCCGCGCTCGGCGCTCAATTGGAGCGCGACCTCGACCCAACGCTGTTCTGGCGCTTCGCCACCCCCGCGCAATTGTGTCGCTACCTGTGCAGCCTGGAGGGCGGCGCTACCCAGGCCCCGCGCCGCGCACCGGTCAATTGCACCCAGCCGGTGGCGGTGACTGGCTTGGCGTGTCGCTTCCCCGGCGCACGGGACAGCCTGGCGTTCTGGACGTTGCTCGAGAGCGGCGGCCAGGGGGTCGGCCCGCTGCCTGAAGGTCATTTTTCCGAGCGCCGGGAAAGCGGCTGGCATGTCGCCTTGGATGAGGTCGCAGGCTTTCTCGACAGTACCTGCGACTTCGACTACTCACGCTTCGGCCTGGGGGCGCACGAGGCCTCGCAGATGGACCCGCAGCAACGGCTGCTGTTGACCCTGGCCTGGGACGCCCTGGAGCAAGCCGGCATGCCACCTGCCACGTTGCGTGGGCAACGCGGCGGCGTTTATGTCGGGGCCATGTGGTCGGACTTCGCCCATCATGTCGCGCCGCAGCAGATGACCGCGCAGAGCGCCACGGGGCTGGACACCAGCATTCTCTCGGCGAGAATTTCCTTCACCTTGGGGCTCGATGGTCCGAGCATGACGGTCAACACCGCGTGTTCGTCGTCACTGGTGGCCGTGCACCTGGCCTGCCAGGCTCTTAGGCAAGGCGAGTGCGATTTCGCCATCGTCGGTGGAGTCAATTTGTTGCTGGCGGCGCAGAGCTTCGAGGCCATGCGGCGCTTCGGCGGGCTGTCGCAAACCGCCACCTGTCATACCTTCGACGCTGCTGCCGACGGCTATGTCAGGGCCGAGGGCGCCGGGGTGCTAGTGCTGCGTCGGCTACCCGAAGCGTTGGCGGCAGGCGCGCCGGTCTGGGGCGTGATCCGCGCCTCGGTGGTCAACAACAACGGTTTTCACAACAGCCTCACTGCGCCGTCGATGCACGCCCAGCAAGCGCTGCTGAACGAAGCCATTCGCCAGGCTGGTATCGCGCCCGCCGACGTCGAGTACTTGGAGGCCCATGGTACGGGCACCGCCATGGGCGACCCGATAGAAGCCAGCGCCATCGCCGCTGCCTATTGCCCGCGCGGTGCACGCCAGCAGGCGCTGCTGATCGGCTCGGTGAAGACCAACATCGGTCACAGTGAAGCCGCAGCAGGGATGGCCGGGTTGATCAAAGTGCTGCTGGCGCTGCAGCACGGGGTGATTCCCGCACACCTGAACTACCGCACGCCCAACCCGGCAATCGATTGGTCGCAATTGGCCTTGCAGCCAGTGCTGGAGCGCACTCGCTGGTCCTCGGCGCAGCCCCTGGCTGGCGTCAGTTCGTTTGGTTTCGGCGGCACCAATGCCCATGTCATCGTGGGTCGGCAATGGCCGGTCGACTCGCCCGAGGGCTTTGAACGTTCCGACAATGCGCAGCCCACGTTGGTGGTGCAGGTACCCGCCAGCAAGGCCAAGGGTGGTGTGCTGGTGTTTTCTGGGCAGGGCGCGCAGTGGCAGGGAATGGGCTTGCACCTGGCCCGCCTCGACCCGCTGTTCAGCGCCTGCATCGCCCGCTGCGACCGCGAGTTCATGAGCCTGGCAGGTTGGTCGTTGGCCGAGCGCCTGTATGACGCCGAGCACGTGTTCGATGACGTGGAAGTGGCCTGGCCCTGCCATTTCGCCGTACAGGTGGCGCTGGCCGAGGTGTGGATCGCCAAGGGCCTGCGGCCGCTCGCGGTGATAGGTCACAGCATCGGCGAGGTGGCCGCCGCCCATGTGGCGGGGGTGCTGAACCTGCGCGATGCCTTGCGGGTCATGCTCGCCCAGGCACGCTGGGCCGCAGGGCAACCGGGTGCCATGGCGCTGCTGGAGATGGGCTGGGAGCCTGCCCAGGCGTTGTTGCAGAGGCTGCAAGTACCTGTGCAAGTGGCCATCCAGCATACCGAGGACGCGACCGTGATCACCGGCCCTGCCGCCGCGATCGCTGCGGTTGAGCAGTATTGCGAGCAGAGCAAGCTGCGTTTGCGCCGGGTTCGCTGCGACGTTGCCGTGCATGCCGGAAGCGATGAGCAGGGCTACCAGGCCCTGTGCGAGGCGCTCGAGGACATCGTGCCGTGTAGCCCGCAGTTGCCGTTTCATGGTGCATGCGCCGGAGGGACCGGCGGCGGGCCTGCGAGCACCGCGTACTGGGCTGACGTGGTGGTACGGCCCGTGCGGTGGTTCGATGCCTTGCGCACGGCCTTGCAGCAGACCGAGGGTGTGCTGGTCGAGGTGTCCAGCCACCCGGTGCTACTGCGTAGTTTGCGCGATGCCGCGCCGTCGCGAGGCGTGCTGGTCAGTGCCCGCCGCGGTTGGTGCGACGCCAGTGCCATGCAGCAAGGGCTGGACGAATGTTGTGAGGTTCAGGCCGCGCCGAGCGGCGCTATGCAGGTGCTGCTGCTGTCAGGGCACAACCAGCAGGCCTTGCAGGCGCGCTGCGCGAGCATCGCAAGCTGGCTCGAGCAAGACACGCCGCCAAGCCTTGCAGACTGCGCCCAGGCGCTGCGTGAGGTTTGCAGCCATGAACGCCATCGCCTGTCCTTGGTGGTCGAGTCCCGCGAGCAGGCGCTGGCCGAGCTACGAGCTGCCGCGCAGGCGCTAGCGTGGGACAGCAAGGTCTGCGCTGCACCCTTGTTGCAAGTTCGCCGCCAGGCACCGCTTTCTGCCCGGCAACGGGATGCTCTGCTGGCCGTGCCAGCGTTCGCCAGCGGTTACGCACGGGTGTTGCAGGTGGCCCGCGAACTGGGCGTGGAGCCTGCCCGAGTGAAGGGCGTGGCGATGTACATCGGTTGCGCTGACTACCTGCGCAGCGAGGGCATGATGGTCTCGCGCTACGCGGTCGCAGGCATGGTCGGCAGCATCGAAGACCTCACCACAGGGCGGCTTGGGCTTGGCCTGCTGGTTCAGGGCATCCGCGACCTGGAGTGGGGCGAGGGGGAAAGCGAAGGCGACGATGATGTCTTGCGCATTGAGGGCCTGGCTGGCGAGATGGCCGGGCAGCTGTGCTCGGCGCTGCTGGCCCGTGCCTATCAGGCTGGTGTGAGCGTGACAGCACGGCCCTCTACGCGTCAGCCACCTTTGTCGCTGCCAGCCGCGTATACGGCAACGCAGGCCTCGCCAGGCGGGCCTAGCCTTTATGGCATTGGCTGGCAAGAGGTCCAGTCTGAGCCGGGAGCTGCCCTCGACTCCAAGGGCCTGCTGGTGGTCGGGCCTGAGCCGGCGTTGGCGGGTCTGCGCCACCATCCGAGCCTTGCCAATGCGCAATGGCACGTTCTGGATCTGGCCGCTGAGGGTGACGCTGATTATCGAACCTTCCTCGAGCTGCTCGACTGCACGCCCGTCGAGCATCTGGCGTTGCTTGCCCAGCCAAACGCGGCGGGTGAGCACCTTGCTGGCGTCGTGCTGGGCTTGTTGCGGGCCCTGGCCAAGGCCCCACGGTCGGCGATCACGGTGCATGTGCTGACCCACGCTGCCCAGCACCTGCCGAAGGACAGCGAAGTATGCGCTGACGCCGCCCTGCTGTGGGGGCTGCTCAGGACTGCCCAATTGGAACTGGACAGCCAACGCTTGTGCGTGAGCGACCTGGGGCCACCGTTCGACAACGCGGACGGGGCAGTTGCCCAGGCGTTGCTGGCCAGCCTGGTGACGCCCATGACCCAATGCGCTTGGCGCAAGGGCGTGCGTTATGTCCCGGTGCTGCAAGCCGCTACCGGACTGAGCGCCGCGACGTGCGCGGCACCTGCCGACGACACCGGTTTCCACCTGATCAGCGGCGGCCTGGGCGCACTAGGCCAGGCGATGTTGGGCTGGCGTGTCGCTCAAGGCGAGCGGCGTTTCCTGCTGATAGGCCGAAGGCAGCCGAGCCCGCCTGTTGCAGAGGCGCTGGAGGCGTGGCGCCGACAAGGCGTGCAGATACGCGTCGAGACCTTCGACATCGCCGAGGCCAGGGCGCTGGACGATGCCGTGGCGCGCACCGCGCAACAGCTCGGGCCGTTGTCCGCGATCACACATGCCGCCGGGGTGCTGCACCCTGAGGCGCTGGCCACGATGACCCCGGCGAGCCTGAGCGTCGGGCTGCGCGCCAAACGCGAGGGCGCCTGGAACCTGCATCGGCTGAGCGAGCACTGGCCGGTACGGCGGTTCCTGCTGGTGTCGTCCGTCTCGAGCCTGTTCGGTTTCCCCGGCCACGCGGCCTATGCCGCTGGCAACGCCTACCTCGATGGCCTGGCCGAATACCGCATCAGCCAAGGCTTGCCTGCCACCAGCGTCGGCTTCGGGCCGTTCGCCGACGAAGGCTTGCTGGCGCACGAAGGCGCCGCGCAGGTGTTCGAGCACCTGCCCGCGATCGGCATGCAAGAAGCCTTGGCCTGCCTGGCGTACTGGCAGACGCGCGATGGGTGCGTGGTGATCATGCGCTACCGCGGGCCGAGCGCATTGGCGCATGGCTTGCCCGCCTTGGCGGTGGGCGTCGAGGCGCTGGCCCAGGCCGGTGACCGTCATGGGCAACTCTGCGCCATCGTCGGCCGCTTCGTGGCGGCCCTGTTGCAGGTGCCCGTGGAGGCGATCGCCCAGGACGCCCCCCTGAGCGAGCTGGGCGTCAGCTCACTGTTGGGCGTTGAAATTCGCAACCGTCTACAGGCCGAGTTGCAGGTGCACATGCCCGCCACCGTGCTGTGGAACTACCCCACCATCACGGCGCTGGCGACCTACCTGGAGTCGCTGTTGTGGCCTCTGGAAGAGGGCCTGCAAGGTCGCTCGGAACGGATCGATGCGCCCGATGAGGACGATGACGCGTTGATGGCGGAGCTGCTCAGGGAGCTGGCCACGATCAAGGATAAATTCAGTGGAGACCTGCATTGATGGAACGATCGAACAAGCCCGATAGCGCATCGGCATTGCAGCAAGCGCTCGTCAGTGTTCGCCAGCTCAAAGCGGCCCTGCAACGCCATGAAGAGCCCATTGCCATCGTTGGTGCAGCCTGTCGTCTGCCGGGCGCCGATTCGCTGGCGGCGTATTGGTCGCTGATGACGCAACAGCGCGATGCCATCGAGGAAGTGCCCAGCGCACGCTGGAGCAACACGCAGTTCTACGACCCCGACCCCATGGCCGCCGGCAAGCTCAGCACGCGCTGGGCGGGCGTGATCGACGAGCGCGCGTTCGATGCCGGGTTCTTCGGCATCAGCGATGCCGAGGCCGAGCATATGGATGCCCAGCAGCGCATCTTTCTGGAGGTCGCCTGGGAAGCCCTGGTGCATGCCGGGCAAACCCGTGAACGGCTGCGCGGCAGCCAGACCGGCGTGTATGTCGGGGTGGTGAACTACAACGACGGTTACGCACGGCGGCTGTTCGAGGATATCGAGCGGGTCAATGCCTTCAGCGGCCCGGGCGTGTCCAACAGCGTGCTGGCCGGACGGCTGGCGTACCTGTTCGACCTGAAGGGCCCGTGCCTTGCGATCGATACCGCTTGCTCTTCATCGTTGGTTGCCGTGCATCAGGCCTGCCAGAGCCTGCGCAACAGCGAATGCGAGCAAGCCATCGCTGGCGGTGTGAACCTGGTACTGAGCCCCGATTTCACCGTGGCCACCTCGCGCATGGGCCTGATGGCCGCCGACGGGCGCTGCAAACCGTTCGACGAGCGCGCCGATGGCATCGTGCGAAGTGACGGCTGTGGGGTGATCGTGCTCAAGCGCCTGAGCGACGCCCGGCGTGATGGCGACCAGGTGCTGGCGTTGATCCAGGCCTCGGCGGTCAACCAGGACGGCCGCACCAATGGCATGACCGCACCCAATGGTCTGGCCCAGGAAGCCCTACTGCGTGGGTTGCTGACCCGGGCAGGGCTGAGCGCCGACAGCCTGGGCTATGTCGAGACGCATGGCACCGGGACGAAACTGGGCGACCCCATCGAGGTGACAGCCTTGGCCAATGTGCTGGGGCGCCGGGCGCAAGCGGCTCGCTGCCTGGTCGGCTCGGTCAAGGGCAACATCGGCCACTGCGAGGCAGCCGCCGGTATCGCGTCGTTGATCAAGACTGTGTTGTGTCTGCAACACCGGAGCGTGCCGGGCTTTGCCGACCTCAGGTCGCTGAACCGTCACATCGATGCACAAGTGCCCCTGGCGTTCCCGCAAACCCATCAGCCCTGGCCAACTGCCGATGGCACGCCGCTGTATGCGTTGGTCAGTTCGTTCGGCTGGTCCGGTACCAATGCCCAGGTGATTCTCGGCAGCGCCCCCCAGGTCGCGGCAACGGTGATGGCAGCACCGCCGACTGGCTCGGCGCAGAAGCTGGCGCTGGTGTTTTCGGGGCAGGGCAGCCAGTGGCCGGGCATGGTCGACCAGCTGTTGGCACAGGACGAGGTGTTCCGCGACAGCCTGCAACGCAGCGAGGCGATCATCCAGCGTCTGGATGGCTGGTCACTGCTGCGGGCGATTGCCGCCCAGAGCGAGACGGACCTTGCGCAGACGCGTTGGGCACAACCCTGTGTGGTGGCGATCCAACTGGCGTTGTTCGACATGCTGCTGAGTTGGGGCGTGGAACCTGCCGCCGTCGCCGGGCACAGCATCGGCGAGCTCTCCGCTGCCTGTTGCGCAGGGATCTTGAGCCGCGAGCAAACCTTGCTGGCGGCGTTGGCGCGTGGGCGCTGCATGGCGAAGCTGCATGGGCAAGGCAGCATGCAGGCGTTGCTGGCCCCCATGGAAACGGTCGAGCAGGTACTGGCCGACTGCCCAGGCGCCTCGGTTTCTGCCTACAACAGCCCCGGAGCCAGCATCGTTTCGGTTGCGGCGGGCGCAGCGGCGCAGTTCCGGTCGTGTTGCGTCGCCGCCGGGGTCGAGGCCATCACTGTCAATGAGCACTACCCGTTCCACTGCCCGTTGCTCAACCCGCTGGAGCATGAATTGCTGGCTGCCTTCGCGCCGCTGAGTCACGGGCAGGCGCTGCTGCCCTTCGTTTCGTCCAGCCATGGCCAGGATGAGGCGCAATTGCCTGAAGACGCTGGCTACTGGGTACGCAGTGCCTTGCGCCCAGTGCGCTTCGACCTGGCTGTAACGCGGCTGGCCGAGCTGGGTTGCGACACCTTCATCGAGCTGGGGCCGCATGCGTCGCTGGTCCAGCACATCCAGCGCTGCTTGGGCGTTTCCCACCCTGGCCTGCGGGCCATGGCGGTGCTCAATCGGCACAAGCCCTTGCAGCAATCGCTTAATGCCCTGCGGGCGGGGTTGCATAAGGCGGGGCATGCGCTGGCTGCGAACCTGGATGACGCCACCCGACATCACACCTGGCAGCACTCGTACTTCGCGCTGCCCAGCCTGGCCGTGGCCAAGGCGCCGCCAGCGCAAGGGCTTACCGGGCGTCTGCGGGTCAACGATGGCGCACGCCGCCGGCTGTTCGAGGCGAGCTGGCAGGGCGCAGGGCTGTTGGCCGACCATTGCCTGTTCGACCGCGTGGTGGTGCCGGGCGCCTTGCACCTGGGTGTGATTGCCACGCAGGCCATGCGCAGCTTGCAGATGCCTGCGGTGTGCATCCGCGATGTGCGTTTTCTGAGGCCCCTGCTGATGGCGCAGGGCGCGCAGTGCGATATCCGTATCGAATGGTCCGCTGCGGGAGGTGAGGGCGAGTACCAGGTGGCTGTGTCGGCAAACGCCGAGGGGACCACGCAGGTGCTCTCCAGTGGTACGGCGCTGCCGGTGGCCGCGTCGTCGGGCGAAGCGCTTCCTGCCATGGGGGCCGCCGCCCAACCCTTGGACGCTGTGGCGTTCTATGCACGTGCCCGTGCCAATGGCTTGCAGTTGGGGCCAATGTTCCGTCGGATCGCTACGATGCACCTCGACGAACATGCGCAGCTCATGCAAGTGCAACTGTTGGCCTGCAGCGAGGCCGCGCATGGCGAGGGTCTGGTGCTCGACCCCGGCATGCTCGATGCCTGCTTCCAGGCGTTGTTCGCAGGCTATTGGCAGCAGTGCCCGCAGCCGGCGTTGTATATTCCCCTGGCGGTCGAGGAGATGACGCTCTACACCGCGGTCGAAGGGGCGTTGACCGCGATCATCCGCCTGACCACCAAGGTTTTTGACCCGGACACTCAGATCCTCCAGGGTGACATCCTGTTGCAGGATGACCAGGGGCGTCAGGTGGCGTCCCTGCGCAACGTCCAGCTCAAACGCGCCCAGCGTGGCGCATTGCTCAGTGCCGAACACGGCGTTGCTACTCAGGTTTGCCGCTTGGCCTGGCGTGAGCGAGCGACGCCTGCGCCTGGGGCCGACAGCGCCTTGCCTGTGGTGTTGGACGACGAGCCTTTGGCAGGCCTGCTCGCGTCCCGGCTCGTGCAGGCCGGGCGGCTCCTGGCAAACCATGTCAAGCCGTCGGCGCAGCCCGCCCAGTGGGTTGATACCGGCGGGCAAGGCCTGGGCCCGGTCCAGGATTGGTCGCAGGCACTCGGTGAGCGTTTGCAGCGACTGCGACACCTGTGCCTGCACCTGGATGCCAGCGCCACCGAGCCGGTGCACTTGAGCGTGGTGACCCGAGGCGCTCACGATCCCGAGGCCGGTGACAACCACCTGTTGGGGGCGGCCACCCTGGCGGTGCTGCGGGTGATCGCCAGTGAATTCCCGAACATTCGTTGCCAGGCCATCGACCTGCCTGCGCAGTGGCCCCCAGCCCCGGACGACCTCGATACCTTGGTGGCATTGCTGGGGCAACCCCCTGCGGCGAATACGCTGCGCGTGGCCAGCGGGCAGGTGTACGAGCAGGTCGTGGAACCGTTGACGGACGAACCCGCCCAGGCGCTGCCGGTCCAGCCTAATGGCCGCTACCTGGTAACTGGTGGCTTCGGTGACACCGGGCAGGCGCTGCTCCAGGCCCTGGTCGCGCGTGGCGCACGCCAGGTCACGCTGATGGGGCGTAGTCGCCCACCGCAGCCGTTGCTCGAAACGGCCAGACGCTTGAACCAGGAAGGCGTGGAGGTGCACCTGTTCCAGGGCGACCTGGCCAGCGCCGCCGATGTTGAGGCGTTGATGCGTCACGTGCAGCGCAAAGGTAAGCCCGTGGCGGGCGTACTGCATCTGGCTGGCGTCGTCGAAGATGGCTTGCTGTCTCGCTTGGACCCACAGGCGGTGCAGCGGGTGCTGGCGCCCAAGGTCAATGGCACGCTCAATTTGCACGCCGCCCTGCAGGGTCAGCCGCTGCAATGGTTCGTCGCCTTCTCGTCGCTGTCGGCTTGCATTGGCTTGGCCGGGCAGGCCGCCTACGCGGCGGCCAATGCCTTCGTCCAGGCCTTCATGGCCCAGCGCCAGGCTGCCGGCCAGGTGGGCCACGCCATCGCCTGGGGGCCATGGGCAGCGGGCATGACCGCGCGCCTCTCGCTGGAACACCAGCAACACCTTCAGGCGCTGGGGCTTGGGCAGATGCAAACCGACGAGGTGGTGCGTTGGGCCTTGGCTGGCGGTCAGGTTACGCCGCAGGAGACGACGATCATTGCCAAAGCGCTGCCTGGCACCTTGGACAAAAGGTTGAGCTTGCAAGGGCGGGCGGCGCCCACCGCGCATGCGGATGAAAGCCTGGGCGACCCGGTGGCACTGCAAGGCAGCCCCGATCAACTACGCGCCGCGATGACCCGCCTGGTGATCGGAGAGCTGAGCGGTGCCGTGCGTAACGCAGCGCTGGCTGGCGACACCCCCCTGGCGGGGTTGGGTCTGGATTCGCTGGGTGCAGTCGCCATTGTCCAGCGTATTCGCCAACGCACCGGCAAGACCCTGCCGATCACCGCGTTCTTCGACAGCCCCACACTGGATGACGTGGTGGCCAAGCTGCTGGTCCATGCCTGAAGCGAACATGGCCCATTACAAGGAGTTTGTACCGTTCATGGATACTTCGAAAACACTGGCGACATGCTTGACCCCGCAGGAGCGTGCGCAATGGTTGATGGCGCGGATGCAGCCGCAAGACACGCGCTACAACATCGGCCTGGCCATTTGCATCGATGGTAACCTGCAACGCCAGGCACTGCACTTTGCCTGGCAGCGCCTGGTGGCAGGCCATGAGATTCTGCGCACCACTTATTCCGGCGACGCTGGCGTGCCCGTGGCGGTCTGCCTCCCGGGGCTGCAAGCGCCGCTGTCGTTCTTCGATGACTCCGCCCTCGACGACATGGCCCTCAAGGCGAGCACCGACGCCTGGTTCGACTCGCCCTTCGACCTGGCCCATGGCCCTTGCCTACGCCTGGCGTGCTTCGTCCGAGGTGCGGGCAGCCAGGTGTTGGTGCTGTGCGCGCACCACATCATTGCGGACTTCACCTCGTTGGGCCTGTTGCTCGATGAGCTGGAGGCGCTCTACCTGGATGAGATCGGCAGCGAAGCCGAGCACTGGCGCGACACGCCCATGCCGTTCAGCGACTACCGTCGCCAGGTGTGTGCGACAGCTGACCGGCAGCCCAGTGCAAGCCAGGCGCATTGGCTGCACTACCTGGAAAACGCCCCTGCGCCACTCGAATGGCCGGACCACTGGCGCCAGGGCGCCAGCGGTGCGGCCAGCCACTACCTGACCCTGGACGGCGAGCGCCTGCGTGGGGTCCGGCGCTGGGTGGAGAACACCGGGGCGTCGCTGTACGCGGTGGTCCTCGCAACCTGGGCGGTGGCGGTCAGCAGGGCGTGCGCGCAGCCGCAGATCATGGTCGGCATGCCCATGTCGATGCGTGACTCAGCGTCTGCTCGCACCCTGGGCAGCCTGTTCAACGTGCTGCCCTTGCGGGTCTGTGCGCAAGGGTCGCTGCGGGCGTTGATACGGGCCATCCGCAATGACCTGCACAGGGCGCTGGACCACCGTGACTTCGACCTCGGCGCCGCACTGGAAACCCTGGTGCTGCCCCGGCCCGAGGGGCGCAACCCACTGTTCCAGACCACCGTCAACCTGCTTGGCCAGGCCGAACACTCGCGCTGGCTGGCCTTGCAGATGGCGGGTGCGGATGCCCAGGCCGGTTGGGCAGGGCTGCGTGCTGCGCCCTGGCCGCTGGCGCAACAACAAGGGCAGGTGGATATCGCCCTGGAACTGGTCGATGCACACGAGCGCTTGCGCTGCGTGATCAAGGCCGATCAGCGCACGTTTTCCGCCTCGGGCCTTGAGCGCTTCGCCGCGCACTGGCTGGCCACCGTCGATGCATTGCTGGGGGCGCAAGGTGATGTCGATTGCGCCGCATCTATGGCCTGCGAGGCCGACTACAACAGCGTCCCCGGGCCGCTGAACAGCCTGCCCAGCGCGAGCGCACCTGCGCCCACGCTGGTGGCCTGGTTCGATAGGCAGGCAAGCCGATATTCCGACGCGCCCGCGTTGCGCGACGAGGCGGGCGCCCTGGATTACCGCGGCACCCAGGACCGCAGCGTGAAACTTGCCCGGCACCTGGAAACGCTCGGCGTAGTGCCGGGCGACCGGGTCGGCGTGCTGCTTGCCCCCGGCATCGATGCGTTGCTGGCCATGCTTGCGGTGATGCGTGCGGGGGCTGCCTATGTTCCCCTGGACCCCAGCCTGCCGAGCGAGCGCCTGGCACTGATCGTACGCAGCTCGGCAATCGCCGTGGTGGTCGCCGACGGCCAGTTGCCGTTGCTCGATGAGCTGGGTGTGCGTGGCTGTCAAGTAGGCGCCTGCACCCACGACGACCTGACGGCCGCGTTGCCGTTGTTAGACCGCAGCACGCCCGATACCTGTGCCTACAGCGTGTTCACCTCCGGCTCTACCGGCCAACCCAAGGGCATCGATGTGGCCCAGGCCAACGTGGTGGCGTTGCTCGCGTCGATGTACCACGCGCTGCAGATGCCGGAGCAGTTGGTCTGGAGCTGGTCGCATTCCGCCAGCTTCGACCTGTCCGTCTGGGAAATCTGGGGTGCGCTGTGTTCAGGCGGATGCCTGCTGGTCATCCCGCCCAGCGCGCGCTCGCGTCCTGACGTGCTGCTCGAATGGCTGATCCGGCATCAGGTCGGGGTGATCACCCAGACGCCTTCCGGGCTGCGGCAGTTGTCGGCGGACTTCCTCCAGCATTCGTCGCGGCTCGTTGCGCAGCACTGGGTGGTGTGTGGCGAAGCCTTGCCCGGCGCGGTGGCCCGGCAGTACCTGAGCGACCGTTGGGCCTTGTGGAACCTCTACGGCCCGGCGGAAACCACGGTGTTCGCAACTCTGGAGCGGGTGACACCAGCGCTTGCCGATGAGGCGATCGTTCCCATCGGCCGACCACTGTCATTGGCCACGGCGTACCTGCGCGAGGGTGAAACCTGCCCTGCCAAGGGGACGCTTGGCGAAATCGTGATCGGCGGGGCAGGGGTATCGCTGGGGTATGTCGGGTTGGCGCAGCAGAACCGTGAACGCTTCATCGTCGACCCTTATCGCCAGGACGCGATCGCCTACCGCACCGGCGACTTGGGGTATTGGGACGGCGAGCGCCTGCGCTTCGCTGGCCGGATCGACGAGCAGGTCAAGTTCAATGGCTACCGCATCGAGCTGGGCGAAATCGAGCGGTGCCTGGAGACGCGTGCAGAAGTACGGCAGGCGGCGGTGCTGCTGGAAGAGGTGGCTGGGCACATGCGCCTGGTGGCGCTGGTGAGCTGCCATGACGCGGTCGCAGGCTTCGACGAAAAAGCGCTGCGCGAGTACCTGCGAGACAAGTTACCAGGCTACATGCAGCCCACCCGCGTACTGCCGGTGGCGCAGCTGCCGCTGAACCGGCATGCCAAGCTCGATCGCAAGGCCGCACGCCACCTGCTCGAGACCCTTGCGCCCAGTACCGCCCCCGCAGTGGCCGATGTCGATGGCTGGCGCGAGCGGGTCGTGGCTATCTGGGCATCCGTGCTGGGGCGTCCCGAGGTGGGGCTGGACGATGCATTCTTTGACCTGGGCGGTAATTCGATGGCCCTGCTCGAAGTGCATGCCCAACTGCAACGCTGGCCCGAGGCGCAGCACCTGCGCCCCTCCGACCTGTTCCGCTGGGTGACGCCGAGGATGCTGGCCAACGCCCTTCAAGGCGATGCCGTCGTCACGGCCGAGGCCGCGTCCATGGGGCTGGCTCGGCGCAGCGCTGCATTGCAGCGGCGCAGGCAACTGACCGAGGCGAACCTCGCCGAAGGGGGCTGCCATGAATGACCAGGCCATCGCCATCATCGGCATGAGCTGCCGCCTGCCCGCAGCGCTTGACGCACAGGCGCTGTGGCGTAACTTGCTGGCCGGCAAGGTCTGCTCCACCCGTTACGACGCGGCGCAATTGCGGCGCATGGGGGTAAGCGATGCCTTGATCGACGACCCAGCTTTCGTGCCCGTCGATGCGCGGCTGGCCGATGCCGACCAGTTCGACCCCGAGTTCTTCGCCATGAGCCAGCGCGAGGCGCAATTGCTCGACCCGCAGCATCGCCTGCTGCTGGAGTGCGCCTGGGAGTTGACCCAGACCACCGGCCTGGGCAACCCGCTGCGTCGCCCGCGCATCGGCCTGTTCGCTGGCTGTTCGCTCAATACCTACCTGCTCAATGTGATCGGCGGGGAGTGCGACCTGATGTCGGCGGCCGGTACCGAGCGGATGCTGGCCAACGACAAGGACTACATGACCGCTCGCGTGTCCTACAAGTTGGGGCTGGAGGGGCCGAGTGTCAGTGTCCAGACCGGCTGTTCGTCTTCGTTGAGTGCTGTGCACCTGGCGGTCAACAGCCTGCTGCTGGGCGAGTGTGAGATTGCCTTCGCCGGCGGGGTCTCGTTTCATGCCTTGGCCCGCCCCGGGTACCTCTATCAACCGGGCCTGATGTTCTCCCGCGACGGCAGTTGCCGACCGTTCGACGCCCAGGCCAGCGGCACCTTCTTCGGCGACGGCGTGGGCCTGGTGGCCCTGCGGCCATTGGAAGATGCCTTGCTGGCCGGTGACAGCATCCAGGCGGTGATCCTCGGTTCGGCAGCGAACAACGACGGTGCCGGTCGCGCCGGATTCACCGCGCCAGGGGGCGACGGCCAGCGGCAACTGATTCTCCAGGCGCTGGCGCTGGCCCAGGTCGATGCACAGTCCATCGGCATGATCGAAGCCCATGGCACCGCAACCTCGCTGGGCGACCCGGTGGAGTTCGACGCCCTGTGCCGGGCCTTCGCGCAGCACACCGAGCGCCAGGGCTTCTGTGCACTAGGCTCAATCAAGGCCAACGTGGGGCACCTGGCCGCTGCGGCAGGCTTTGCTGGCCTGGCTCGCGGGGTGTTGTCGGTGAGCCATGGCTGCATCCCGCCTCACCCTACCTTCGAACGTGCCAACCCGGCCTGCGACCTGGCGCGCAGCCCGTTCCTGATCAATACCCGGCCGATGGAATGGCCCCAGGCGCCGGTGCGCCGCGCTGGGGTGAGTTCGTTCGGGGCTGGTGGCAGCAACGTCCACCTGGTGCTCGAGCAGGCACCTGCGCGGGCTGTTCAGGTGGCGCTGGGGCAACCGCAGGTGGTGGTGCTCAGCGGGCGTGACCAGGCGGATGTGCATACCGTGGCCGATGCCTTGGCCGAGCAGGTGGCTCGAGAGCCGGGCCTTGCGCTCGAACAGGTGGCCCGTGGTTTTGCCGAGGGGCGTGCCAGCCTTGCGTGGCGTGCGGTGCTCGAGGTTAGCGACCTGTCGCAGTTGAGGCATGAGGTGCAGGCGCGGCGTTTTCGTGTGACGAAGGTGCACGCCGAGCCGCGATCGCTCTGCATTGCAGTGAACGAGCCACTGATGCAGGCCATGGCGCAAGAGCCCGGCTATCAGCTTTGCCTGCGCCAGTTGCCTGACCAGGGCCAGGCGCGCCTCGAGGCATTGGCGCGTTTTCTCGGGCAACTGCTGCCCGGGCACGTGCTGGTGTTCGCCTTGGAGGCGTCTGACAGCGTCCTCGATGTGGACCTGCCTCGCGCCGATGAGCACCCTCAAGCTGACGCGCTGCTCGACCTCAACACCTGTGGGCACTCTCTGCGTGCGGGGTTGGGGCGCTTCTGGGCGCAGGGTGGCCGGGTGGACTGGGCGCTGCTTCGCGCTGGCCGTCTGGTGGCCCACCGCGAACTGCCGTTCGCACCCTTGCGCCCAAGGCGTTGCTGGTTCACTCCGGAGGCGCCCAACGAAGTCGCTGCACCGCGCCGCGCGGCGACAGTGTATGTGGAGCAGTGGGCTCAGCAGGGGCTGCTGCACGGCTTCGCCTCAACCCAGGTGCCGGAAACCCTGCAACTGCTGGGCGCCAGCCAAGGCCTGGGCCAGGCGTTGCGTGACGCCCTGGGGCGCAAGGGTGTGCGCACCATGGATGACGACCTGGGCGTGGCCAGCGACGCACGGGTGATCTGGTTGCTCGACGAGCGGGCGGTCGAGCTGGACGCGCCGAGCTTGGCGTGGCGCGTGTGCGAGCAGATCAGGCAGTTCATCGAACAGGGCCGCGAGGCGCTAGAGCTGGTGCTGATTGGTGCAGGCTTCGTCGACCCGCTGGCGGCAGGCAACGTGCGAGTGGGCGCCAGTGCGGCGCTGGCCTGCGTGGCGGCCATCGGTCATGAACACCCGGCGCTGAACATCCGGGTCGTCGATGTGCCTGCGGCGCTGCTCGATGAGCCAGGCCAGGCCCAAGACCTGGCCGAGGTGGTGCTGCGTAGCCGCGCATTGCCACGGCTCTGCGCCTTGCGCTCTGGGCATGTGTGGACGCGTGAGCACGAGGTGCTGCCTGTGCTTGCAGGCACGTCCGAGGGCGATGGGCCGCTGGTCTGCCTGGTCAGCGGTGGGCTGGGTACGGTGGGCTTCGGCATGGCCAGCTACCTGGCCCGTCACCACGGCGCCGACCTGGTGCTGGTGCAACGGCCGGACTCGGGCGACAGCGCCCGCCGCCAACTGCGCCAGCAACGTTTGCAGGCGCTGCGCGACCTGGGGGTACGGGTAGACGTGGTCGACGCCGACATCACCGAGCGCGATGCCCTGTTCGCGGCGCTTGCGCAGTTGCAAGCCGAAGGCGTCGAGCCCAATGCCTTCGTGCATGCGGCCGGACCGTCGGGCAACCTCACCCAGCAATGGTTGATGCGTTCGACGGCGCAGCAGTGGCAAACGCTGCTGGCCGCCAAATGGCAAGGTGCCTGCCTGCTGCATGAGTGGTTCAGCGACCGGCCGACGCGTTTTGGCTGCTTCGTTTCCTCGCTGGCCGTGCTGGCGGGCGGACTGGGCCTTGCGCCCTACGCGGCGGCCAACGAAGCGTGTGCCTACTGGCACCATCGCGGCAGCACGCAGAGGCCTTATTTCGCCATCGACTGGGATGGCTGGGAGGGCTGGGAACACAGCGAGGGCTTCACCTATGGCGAAGGTCGTGGCACTGGGCTGGCCGCCGCCGAGGTCGAGCAGGTGCTCGCCGCTATTTTCTCGGCTCTGGGGCGCTATCGCCGTTTCATCGTTTCCACTACGCCGCTGGCGGCACGTCTGAACCCTGGTGCTCAGGCCGCCGTGGTAGCGGCAACGGCGCAGCCGAACAAGCAATTGTGCGATGTCGAGGAAATGACGCAAGTGTGGCAACAGGTGCTGCACGGCCAGGTCACTGCCGAGGCCAATTTCTTCGACCTGGGCGGCGACTCGCTGGTCGGCAGCGAGCTGATCCGGCAGGTCAATCTGCGCTTTGGCGTGAGCTTGTCGATGGTCGATCTGTTCGAGTTTTCCAACGCCCGCGCACTGGCCGCGCAGGTGGTGGCACGCCAGGGTGAAGCCAGAGAAGGAGATGAGCATGAACAACCTCGATGACATCGCGGTGGTCAGCATGGCCGGGCGTTTTCCCGGCGCTGAAGATTGCGACGCGCTGTGGCAGGCGATCTGCGAGGCGCAAGAACTGGTAGAGACGTACCCAACGACGCAACGGTCCGATCATGGCGACGGGGTGTTCGTGCCGCGTGGGGCGTTTCTCCACGCACCGGAGCAGTTCGATGCTGGCGCGTTTCGCTACACCCCCCGCGAGGCCTCGCGCATGGACCCGCAACAGCGCCAATGCCTGGTACTGTGCCAGGCGGCGTTGCACGCGGCGGGGTATCGGTCCGGTCGCGAGGCTGGCCATTGTGGCGTGTTCGTCGGTACGCGCGCCGACACCTGGCATGACCAGCAGACACAGGATGACCGCGGCGCGTCCGATGCCATGCTCACCCTGGGGGGGCGTAGCAGCGACGCGATGGCCACGCGGGTCGCCTACAAGCTCGACTGCACCGGGCCTGCGATCAACGTGGCGAACTTCTGCTCGGGTTCGCTGCTGGCGGTGCACCTGGCATGTGCCAGCCTGCGCGCTGGCGAGTGCGACCTGGCGTTGGCCGGCGGGGTGTGCGTGCGTTACCCGGCGCACGTCGGCTATGTCCACCACGAGGGCGGCATCTTGTCGCGCTCAGGGCGGGTCAGGGCGTTCGACACACGTGCCGATGGCACCTTGTTTGCCGATGCGGCGGCGTTCGTCGGCCTGCGCCGGTTGCGCGATGCCAGGCGCGACGGCAACCCCGTGCTGGCGGTGATCAAGGGCTCGGCGGTGAACAATGATGGCCTGGAGAAGGCCGGCTATACCGCGCCGAATGTCAAGGCCCAGGAGCGAGTCATCCGCGAGGCGATGCAGCGCGCCGGTGTACTGCCGGAGCAGATCGGCCTGATCGAAGCCCATGGTACGGGTACGCCGGTCGGGGACGCCGTCGAGCTGCGGGCACTGTCGCGCATTTTCGAAGGCGTCGCGGCACGCAGCTGTGCACTGGGTTCGGTCAAGGCCACGCTTGGGCATGCCGACTGCGCCTCGGGCATCGTCGGGCTGGTCAAGGCGATACAGGCTGTGCGCTGGGGCGTGCTGCCCGCGACCAGCCATTGCGAACAACCCTGCGCCGAACTGCTCGACCCGGCGTCGCCATTCGATGTCAATGGCAGCAGCCGCGCTTGGGAAAAGGCGCCGCAGGAACGTCTGGCCGGGGTGAGTTCTTTCGGTATAGGCGGCACCAACGTGCACGTCGTGATCGGCGGCGCCGCGCAGCTGAATTGAGAAACGCTGGTTGTCATTCTAAGGAGGGAAGTATTGATGCATACCGTGCAATCCAGGGAACAGGACCTGATCGAAGTATTTGCTCAGGCCTTCGGCCTACCGACGGCGGCGGTCGACATCGACGCGCCGTTGACCGAAATGGGCGCCGATTCATTGCAGCTGTTCGAGGTGCTGGCGCCGATTCAGCGGCAGTTCGGGGTGAAGCTGTCGGTTCGCCAGTTTTTCGCCGAGCTGCAAACCATTCGCCAGTTGAGCGAGCACCTGCGTGATCAACCCGACCAAGCCGCAGCCGAGTCGGTTTCGGCCGAGCGTGCCAGTGGCGCCTTCAAGTGGATGCGCCGCAGTGCGGAACCGGTCGAGTCTCAGGTCCGTGAGCGCTACCTGGCGGATTTCATTCCACGTTACAACCAGCGCACCGCGCAATCCAAGGCGCATGCCTCGGCCGTGCGTCAGCGGATCGCCGACAGTCGTTCGGGCATCGGCTTCAAAGGTTCGGTGAAAGAGCTGCTGTACCCCTTGGTGTGCACGGAGTTCGACGGCGTCAGGGTACGCGACCTCGATGGAAACGATTACATCGACATGACCATGGGCTTTGGCACGCACCTGTTCGGCCATGCGCCGGCGTTCGTGACCCGTGCGGTCGAGCAGCAGCTCGAGCAGGGCTTTGGCCTGGGCGCGCGCAATGCGACAGCACTGGACGTGGCGCAGTTGCTGTGCGAGATCACCGGCATGGACCGCGTTGCCTTCGTCAACAGCGGCACCGAGGCAATCATGAACGCCGTGCGGGCGGCGCGCGCGGCGACCGGGCGTAACCATGTGGTGATGTTCTCCAGTAGCTACCATGGCCATTGGGACGCAGTGTTGGCCAGTGCCGACCCCACACGCTCGGGGGCGACCTACCCGGTGTCCATCGGTATCCCTGAAGGCATGGTGGCCGATGTCTCGGTGTTCGAGTTCGGTTCCGAGGCGGCGCTGGCGTTTCTTGCCAGCCATGGCCAGCAGGTGGCTGCGGTACTGATTGAGCCGGTACCCACCCGTGACCCAGGGCTTGCCGACCCGGGCTACTTGCGTGCCTTGCGCGACGCAGCGCGGGCGGTCGGGGCGTTATTGATCTTCGATGAGATCGTCACCGGGTTTCGTGTGCACCCGGCGGGTATACAGGGCTTGTTCGGCATCGACGCTGACCTTGTGACCTATGGCAAGACCATCGGCGGTGGCATGCCGTTGGGTGTGGTCGCCGGGCGCAAGGGCACCCTCGACGCCATCGATGGCGGCCCCTGGCAGTACGGCGATGCCAGCTTCCCGGCCGTGGAGCCGACCTTCTTCGGCGGTACGTTCTTCCAGCACCCCTTGGCCATGGCCACCGCCAAGGCTTCGCTGCTGGAGGTGAAGCATCGCGGTGTGGCGTTCACCGACGCACTCACCGCGCGTACCCAAGCGTTCACGGCGCGCCTGAACGACCTCTTCTCGACGTACCAGGTGGCCATCGAGGCGCGCAGTTTTTCCTCCTTCATGCGCTTGGTGCACCGGGAGAACATGGACCTTCTCTACTACAACCTGCTTCTTCGTGGCGTCTACATCTGGGAGTGGCGCTGCTGGTTCATCAGCGCCGAGCACCAGGATCAGCACCTGGACCAGGTCTACCAGGCCTTCGTCGAAAGCCTCGAAGAGTTGCGAGAACAAGGACTGATCTAGCTATTTGGACGATGGCCATGTCGGCCATCGTTACCTGCTCACCTAGAGAGCCAACAAGGAGTGTTCTCATGCCATTGCGTAACCTGAAAGTCTTCATCGGCGGTCCCATCCAGTTCGCCATCCGCCAGGACGGGTTCGACCAGGCGCTCAAGCAGACCATCGAGCTGGCGGTAGAGGCCGTGCGCGATCTCAATGGCCAGGTACTGTCGGCGCACCTGGCCGAAAGGTTCGGTGTCGACACGCCGGACTTCACGCCGGAAATGGTGTCGCGCCGAGATTTTGCCTGGATGCAGGAGTGCGATGTGTTCATGCCCATCCTGCCGGTACTACCCAATGGCGAGCTGCTGCGCACCGACGGCACGCACATCGAACTGGGCTGGGCCTCGGCCTTGCGCCGCCCGGTGTTGCTGCTGACCGAACTGCCGCTCGTCGACAGCGCCAGCCACTTGCTCAAAGGTTTGGAGCAGATCGGCAAGGTCGCCAAGCTCGATGTGCGGGCGTTTCGCGCCAACCCCTGGCAGATCGGGGAGATCTTCCAGGAAATGCTTGCCGAGCAGGCATGCCCGGTACAGGCGTGAGCGACTTCACGTGCCCTTTGGCGTTTTTGATCACAAGGATGCAGTGATGAACAATCGTGGACAGCACAGCACGTATTCGGTGCTCGGCATGCAACTGACGTCGCCGTTGATCGTAGGTTCGGGGCTGTTGACCGACCAGGCCAGGAACATCCGCCAGCTACTGGCGCGTGGGGCCGGCGCGGTGGTTACGAAGACCATCTTCCCCGGCTGTGAGAAAACCCATGCCGAGCGAATCTACGCCCTCGACACCGGCATGTTGAACAACACCACCTACTCCAAGCGCTCGGTCGCCGATTGGCTGGTGCTGCTGGGGCAGTTCCGCCAAGAGGGCCTGGCGGTCATCGCGTCCATTCATGCGGTCTCGCCCGAGGCCCTGGGCGAGTTGGCCGAACAGGTGGCCCAGGTCAGCGATTGCCCGCTGGAACTGGGCATCTCCTGCCTGCATGCCGAGGATGTCACCGAAGACACGCCTGAGCGGGTCGAGGCCTATGCGCATGCGGTCCGCCAGCGTACTCGTGCGCCCTTCGCCGTCAAGCTGGCACTCGGCCAGGGCCTGTACGAACGCGCCCAGGCCGCGCAGCGTGGCGGCGCCGCCGCGTTGACCTTGAGCGATACCATTTCCGGGCTGGCGTTCGACAGCGAGTGCAAGGACGTGGTGTTGGGTGGGGTGTGCGGCTATTCCGGCGCGGGGATCAAGCCGCTGGTGCTCGCCGCGATCTTCGAGCTGCGCCAGCGCGGCTTCACTTTGCCGATCATGGGCTGTGGTGGGGTGGGCAGTGGTCGCGATGTACATGAGTACCAGTTGGCCGGTGCCCAGACTGTGCAGGTGTATTCGGCTTTGCACCAGGACATGTTCGACACCCTTGGGCGAATCACCGATGAGTACTTCGCGCTGGCCCAGGCGCCTGCCAGGAGGGTGGCCGGATGAGCGAGCACACCGTGGAGCTGTTCAGTGAACTGACCAGCAAGGAAGTGCGCCAGGCGGTCGAAGGGCGAGTGTTGGTCTGGCCGGTCGGTGGTATCGAGCAACACGGCCCGCACCTGCCGCTGAACGTCGATGCCTTGATCCCTGAGGCGTTCGCCAAGGCCGCGTGCATCGACCAGCAGGCGATCATGCTGCCCTTGTTGCCGATTTCGGTGCGTTCGCTGCCGCAGAGTGGGGGAGGGTTGCAGTTTCCCGGCACGGTCTTCGTCGAAGGGGGCACCTTCATCGATTACCTGGAGCAATCGCTTCGCAGCCTGGCGAGCTTGCCGTTTCGGCAACTGGTGATCATCAACGGCCACTACGAAAACGAGGGGTTCATCTTCGAGGCATTGGACAAGGTTCGCGGCCAAGGCGTCCTCGGACAACGCTCAGTGCTTGCCTTCAGTTGGTGGAGCCTGGTCGATGAGCGGTGGGTGGCCGAGCATTTGCCGGAGTTCCCGGGTTGGCATGCGGAACATGCCGGCATCACCGAAACCAGCCTGATGCTGCACCTGCACCCGCACCTGGTACGGGCTGAACGGCCGGACCATGAGCATCCGCCGCGGTGTGGTGTCTACCAGCTGCCGCTGAGGGCCGATGCATCGACCGAGGGGGTGCTGTCGAAGACCTCGACGGCGAGTGCCGACATCGGCAAGCGTTTGTTTGGCCATGTTCGCCAGCAGATTCGAGACCTGCTCGCCGAGGTTGAGGATCGCGTGTAACACGTGCGCCGGCAGCGAGTGCCGGCGCGTTTCACCGCAATCATGCAGGCTGCTGTGAGGTACTCAGCAGTAGCTGGCGAAGCTCGCCAAGGAAGTGTACGGGGGGGTGTTCGGTAAAGAAGTGATCGCCTTCCACACTGGCCAACCGGAAGCTACCCGATGTCAGGTCTTTCCAGGGCCGCATCATGCCTTGGTCGACGATACGGTCCTGACGACCATGAAAGGCCAGTATGGGGCAATCTATGATTAGGCTGGGGTCGAACTGCCAACTTCGGCACAGGGCGAAGTCGGCTTGCAGGATCGGCAGGAACAACGAGGCAAGTTCTGGATTGTGCAGTACTTCCAGGCAGGCAGGGTTGAACTCGCCGAGTCGCTTGATGGCGGTATTCGGGTCAGTGTCATTTATTTGCGGAAGGTATTTTCGGAAGGCCGGGTGAGCACTGGAACAGATGACCAGGCATTCCGGTTCCATGGCGTCACCCAAGTGCTTTAGTTGTTGCGCCAACTGGTAAATCAACCAACCGCCCATGCTGGTACCCAGCAAGGCGAAGCGACAACCCTGAAAATGGTGAAGTTCATCCGCCAGTAACTCGGTCAGGAGTGCCATGCGTGTGACCAGAGGCATGGTTATATGTTGGCCGCGCCCTGGAAGTTGCACGGGGTGTACCACAATGCCCTCGAGTTCGGGGCCATTCCAGCGGTTGTAGAAGTCGGCATTGCCACCCGCATAGGGGAAGCACAATAGATTTAGTTTTTCACGGTCGGCCGTTTTTGAAAACAGCATGACAGGGTTCCTCATCCTTGAAGCGTTGGGTAACTGAAAGCCATTGAGTTCAGGAAACTTCTACGTCGGCCGGTGTGTTCACGAACGGTGGGTCGAGCTGGTAGAGCCGCGTCAGGTTCAGGTGCAGGGTCAAGCTGTGCTTGATCTTGCGATTCAGTTCGGCCGGGGTCAGCCCGACCAATACCCCTTCATCCAGCAGACGCGCAACCTGGCTGCGCGAGAGGCACAGCTTGCGCGTGAGGATATTGATGAGGCGTACCGGGATGACCTGCTCGAAGTCGATGGTGATGCTCAGTTGTTCGACGCCAGAGAGCGCGTAGGGGGAGGGGCCGAGGATGTCGTAAGGTGGGGTGGGCCCCAGCTCGGCGTTGTTGCGCTTCAATAAACTGTAGTCGTAAGCACAGCGACGGACTTCGTCGAGGTCGTTATGCAAATAGCGTTGATGAATATCGGGGTCTAGCTTGTTGGTATTAATGCGTTCGTAAATGTCAATGTTCCAAGTGTAGTCACACTTTTCGCATTTGTAGATATTCCAGACGTCGAGGTTTTTTTTCTGGGCATTGACCCGGAAGGTGCCGGCGGGAAGAAAGAGTTTTTTGGTTTCGCAAGAAGGGCAGCGCTTGGTAATGGGTTGATAGCCGAGCGGCATTATCAACCAATTGACATGTCCATTTGTCATTGGGTTGATCCTGTTTGAATTGTCGGCGGTACCTTAGCGCGTTATTTTTTTTTCGACAAGACACTCGGAAAGTGATTTCTATGCTGGATGTTTCTGCATGTAAGAGATATCTTACTTTGCTGTAAGTTATTATGTTTGTTGTAGCTAAGATAAAGGCTGTTTGTAGTGCGAAAATTAGTCTCATCCAAATGAATAAGGGGGCAAGACGCCCCCTTATTCATTTGGATTGTTTATTTACGGGTTGGTGTAGATTTGGTCGAACACACCACCGTCGTTGAAGTGGGTCTTCTGCACGGTGCGCCAGTCGCCGAAGGTCTTCTCGACCGACAGGAACTCGACTTTCGGGAAGCGATCGGTGTACTTGGCCAGTACGGTCGCGTCACGCGGGCGCAGGTAGTTGTTCGCGGCGATTTCCTGGGCCGCCGGCGACCACAGGTACTTCAGATACTCCTCGGCCACGGCCTGGGTCCCTTTCTTGGCGACCACCTTGTCGACCACGCTGACCGGCGGCTCGGCCTCGGCCGACACGCTTGGGTAGACCACTTCGAACTGGTCGCGGCCGAACTCGCGGGCGATCATTTCGGCCTCGTTCTCGAAGGTCACCAGCACGTCGCCGATCTGGTTGGTCATGAAAGTAGTAGTGGCGGCGCGGCCACCGGTATCGAGCACCGGCGCCTGCTTGAACAGCTTGCCGACGAATGCCTTGGCCTTGGTTTCGTCACCGCCCTGCTTGAGCACGTAGCCCCAGGCCGAGAGGTAGGTGTAGCGGCCATTACCCGAGGTCTTGGGGTTGGGCACGATCACTTGTACGCCGTCCTTGAGCAGGTCGGGCCAGTCCTTCAGGGCCTTGGGGTTGCCCTTGCGCACGATGAACACGGTGGCCGAGGTGAACGGCGCACTGTTGTTCGGCAGGCGGGTCACCCAGTCGTCCGGTACCAGCTTGCCGTTGTCGTTCAGGGCGTTGATGTCGGTGGCCATGTTCATGGTGATGACGTCAGCCGGCAGGCCATCGATCACTGCCCGCGCTTGCTTGCTGGAGCCGCCGAAGGACATTTGAACGTTGACCTTTTCCTTGTGCTCGGCTTCCCAGTGCTTCTGGAACGCGGGGTTGTAGTCTTTGTAGAAGTCACGCATCACGTCGTAGGAAACGTTCAGCAGGGTGGGCGCTGCCTGGGCCATGTTGCCCAGGGCCAGGCCTGCGGCCAGCAGCGAGGCAGTGAAGAGTTTTTTCACGACGCGGTCCTTGTTCTTTGGGGGTTAACGGCATTTTGCCAGCGACTATAGCGGGTCGCCGGCAGGCGTTTAAAGAACAAAAAACGCTTTGTTTATAACGGCCATCGCAGCGCAGGCTCACTGCTTGGGGAAAAGCGCATTCCCACACCGCGAACAGAACGCTGCACCGTGTTCGTGGCTCTTCTTCGCGCAGGTCGGGCAGTCGTGCTGTAACTGCTCTGCGCGCATGGCATTGGCCAGCTCAGCGGTGAAAATGCCAGTAGGTACGGCGATGATCGAGTAACCGGTAATCATCACCAGCGACGACAACACCTGCCCCAGTGGGGTTTTCGGCACGATGTCGCCGAAGCCCACCGTAGTGAGGGTGACGATGGCCCAGTAGATGCCCTTGGGAATGCTGGTGAAGCCATGCTCGGGGCCTTCGATGACGTACATCAAGGTGCCGAACACGGTCACCAGGGTGGAAACGCTGACCAGGAACACGATGATTTTCTGCTTACTGCCCCGCAGCGCCGCCAGCAGGTAGTGCGCCTGCTTGAGGTAAGGGCTGAGTTTGAGCACGCGGAAGATCCGCAACAGGCGGATGACACGGATGATGAGCAGGTATTGGGCGTCGCTGTAGTACAGCGCCAGGATGCCCGGCAGGATCGCCAGCAGGTCGACCAGCCCGTAGAAACTGAAAGCATAACGCAGTGGCTTGGGCGAGCAGTACAGCCGGGTGAGGTATTCGGCGAGGAAGATCGCGGTGAAGCCCCATTCGATGCCTGCCAGCAGGCCGGCGTAGCGCTGGTGCACTTCGTCGATGCTGTCCAGGATCACGGTCACCAGGCTGGCGAGGATGATCAGCAGCAGGAGCTTGTCGAAGCGTCGGCCGGCGGCGGTGTCGGTCTGGAAAACGATGGTGTAGAGGCGTTCGCGCAGGCTCGCTGGGGTGTCCATGGGCTCTGTCCGTTAGGCGGTGGGCAGAGCCTAGGAGGTGGCTTTCAGCTATGCAAGCGGTGGGCGCCACGGCGTTGGTGGGACTTTGCCAGGTGAGTGCCCAGGTGCATCAGCCAACAAGCGAGCACGAACGGTGCGGTCAACCCGGCAATGGGCATCAACGTGAGCAGCGATTGCAGTAACAGGGCCAGGGCAATGGCCAGCAAGCTCACCCAGGGCCGCTCGCCCATACGGCTGAAGGCCAAGGCTGCCAGCGCCGCGTTGAACCCGTACAACCCTAGCCATGCAGCCTGAGCCTCACCGGCCAGCAGCGCCACGCTACCGCCGACCATCGAGCCGATCACCGCCCAGGTGGCGGCGTAGGGGTGGGCGACGTACAGGCCGATGACGATCAACAGCCCGGCCATGGGCATGTCGAGCAGAAAGATCTGCCCCACCCCGCGCAGCAGGGCATACAGAGGGTCGGCTTCGACGTATACGCTGGCGGAAGGTTCGGCGATCAGCAGCACGCCCCAACCCAACAGCACGAACGGCGCGGTATAGGCCATCAGCAGCTTGCCGCCACGCCTGCGCCATTGGTGGGTGATGATGCTCGACAGGCCGCCAGCGGCGATGATCAAGGGTGGCAGGATCGCCGACCAGGGCAACACGGTGGCGATGAGGATGCCGATCAGCACGCCGTTGTAGCAGTACAACCCCGCCTGGCGGTCGGCGCGGTCGTAGCCGCGGCGCTGGGCGGTGAGCAGGCCCGAGAGTGCGCCGAGCAGGGCGCCGCCGACCAGGTCGGGGGCGGTCAGCAGAATGGCCAGCAGGCAGCATAGGCCGCACAGCGGGTTGCGCAGCAGCAGCACTTGGCTGAAGCCGTTGAGCAGTGCCGTGGCCCAGTCGGGGCACGGGTTGACGAAATTTTTGGTGTACATGGGCAGTCAGTGAGGTTGGAAGGGCAGCGGTGGGCCTCTTTGGGCCTCGGGTTTTCCGCGTTGTTTGCTGGGGCAGTGTTTCTGGGTTGGGTTTGTGGTGGCTGTACCGGCCCCTTCGCGGGTAAACCCGCTCCCACAGGTTCAGCGCAAGCCAGCGAGCGACCCTAAACCTGTGGGAGCGGGCTTGCCCGCGAAGGGGCCTACAGCACCACCATCAAACCAACGTCTCGATCCGCAGCGTATTGGTCGTGCCCGGTTTGCCGAACGGCACGCCCGCGGTAATCAGCAATGTGTCCCCCCGGCTGGCCATGCCCTGGGCCTGGGCGATTTCCAGCGCCGTCGAGCAAATCTCATCGACCTGGCGCAGGCGGTCGTTGACCACCGAGTGCACGCCCCAGGCCACGCTCAAACGCCGGGCCGTGTTCAGGTTCGGTGTCAGGTTGAGAATCGGCGCCCGTGGCCGCTCGCGCGCCGCACGCAGGGTCGAGGCGCCCGACTCGCTGTAGTTGACCAACACCGCCACTGGCAAGATGCCGCTGATACGACGGATCGCGCAGCTGATGGCATCCGATACCGTGGCCTCGGCCTTGGGCCGGCCAACGTCGAGCTGGGCCTGGTAGTCCGGGCCGTTTTCCACCTGGCGGATGATCTTGCTCATCATCTGCACCGCTTCCAGCGGGTAGTCGCCCGAGGCGGTCTCGGCTGACAGCATCACCGCATCGGCACCCTCGGCCACGGCATTGGCCACGTCGGTGACCTCGGCGCGGGTCGGGGCGGGGGAGAAACGCATCGACTCGAGCATCTGCGTGGCCACCACCACTGGCTTGCCCAGCTGGCGGCAGGTGCCGATGATGCGCTTTTGAATCTGCGGCACGCTTTCGGCCGGCACTTCCACACCCAGGTCGCCACGGGCCACCATGATCGCGTCGGACAGCTCGGCGATGGCCTGCAACTGCTCCACCGCCGAGGGCTTCTCGATCTTGGCCATCAGGTAGGCGCGATCGCCGATCAGTTGGCGCGCCTCGACGATGTCCTCCGCTCGCTGCACGAACGACAGCGCCACCCAGTCCACACCCAGCTCCAGGCCAAAAGCCAGGTCGCGACGGTCTTTTTCGGTGAGTGGCGAGAGGTCGAGCACCGCCTGGGGCACGTTCACGCCCTTGCGGTCGGACAGCTCGCCGCCGTTGAGCACTTCGGTGTCGATGGCGTCAGCGTGCTTGGCGGTCACCCGCAGGCGTAGCTTGCCGTCGTCCAGCAGCAGGTCCATGCCGGGCTCCAGCGCGGCGATGATCTCGGGGTGCGGCAGGTTGACCCGGCGCGCATCGCCGGGGGCTTTGTCGAGGTCCAGACGCAGGGCCTGGCCGCGTTGCAACTGCACCTTGCCCTCGGCGAAGCGGCCTACGCGCAGCTTCGGCCCTTGCAGGTCCATGAGGATGCCCAGCGGGTAGTTCAGTTGCTGCTCGACTTCGCGGATCCACTGGTAGCGCAGGGCATGGTCGGCGTGCTCACCATGGCTGAAGTTCAGGCGGAAGATGTTCACCCCGGCTTCGACCAGGTGGCGGATATCGTCGATGCCGTCGATCGCAGGGCCAAGGGTGGCGAGGATCTTTACTTTTTTATCAGGCGTCATGATGGCGAGGTCTCGAGGATCAGGATGGCGCGAAAGTCGTTGACGTTGGTGCGGGTCGGCTCGGTGACGATCAGCGCATCGAGGGCGGCGAAGTAGCCGTAGCCATTGTTGTTGTCCAGCTCGTCGCTGGCCGATAGGCCCAGGGCTTCGGCGCGAGCGTAGCTACCTGGGGTCATGAGGGCGCCGGCGTTTTCTTCCGAACCATCGATGCCGTCGGTGTCGCCGGCCAAGGCATATACCCCTGGCAAGCCCTTGAGGTTTTCGGTCAGGCTGAGCAGGAACTCGGCATTGCGCCCGCCACGGCCATTGCCGCGTACGGTCACGGTGGTCTCGCCGCCGGAGAGGATCACGCAGGGCGCCTTGAGCGGCTGGCCGTGCTGCACGATCTGCCGGGCGATACCGGCGTGCACCTTGGCCACCTCGCGTGATTCGCCTTCCAGGTCGCCGAGAATCAGCGGGCTGAAGCCTGCCTGACGGCATTTCACTGCCGCGGCCTCCAGCGACTGTTGGGGCTTGGCGATCAGTTGGAAGTGGCTGCGCGCCAGTGCCGGGTCGCCGGCCTTGACGGTTTCCGAGGCCGGGTCGTTGAGCCAGTCGATCACCGCTTTCGGGGCTTCGATGTTGTAGCGCTTGAGAATCGCCAAGGCATCGGCCGAGGTGCTTGGGTCAGCTACGGTAGGGCCGGAAGCGATGACCGTGGCCAGGTCGCCGGGCACGTCCGAGATTGCATAGGTGTAGACCGTGGCCGGCCAGCAGGCCTTGGCCAGGCGGCCGCCCTTGATTGCCGAGAGGTGCTTGCGCACGCAGTTCATCTCGCCAATGGTGGCGCCGGACTTGAGCAGGGCCTTGTTGATCTGCTGCTTGTCGGCCAGGGTCAGGCCGGCGGCGGGCAGGGCCAGCAACGCCGAGCCACCGCCGGAGAGCAGGAAGATCACGCGGTCTTTTTCGCTCAGGTCGCTGACCATTTCCAGCACCCGCTTGGCCACTGCCAAGCCTGCGGCATCGGGGACCGGGTGGGCGGCTTCGACGACTTCGATCTTCTGGCAGTTGGCACCGTGGCCGTAGCGGGTGACGACCAGGCCAGAGACCTCGCCTTGCCAGCTTTTCTCGACCACTTCGGCCATGGCGGCGGCAGCTTTGCCGGCGCCGATGACGATGACCCGGCCGCTGCGGTCGGCGGGCAGGTAGGGTTCCAGAACCTGGCGTGGGTGAGCGGCGGCGATGGCTGTGTCGAACAGCTCGCGCAGTAGGTGTTGCGGATCGACCGACATGGCAGGCTCCCAAATTTCTTGTTGTTTT
>NZ_JAVAYC010000025.1:0-69521 GCF_042709235.1 Pseudomonas sp. LS_2
ATGGGTGCGGGTAGCGCACGCCAGTCCACCACCAGGCACAAGGCGCTCAGCGCACGCCCTTGGTGCTGCCCCAGAACGGTGGGGCTCAAGTCGCGTCGATAGAGTGCCTGGGTGGCGCCAAGCGCCTCGGCGTGGTCGGCCTGTTCCAGGGTCTGTCGGGCAAGTCCGGGTAGCATCGCCTGGGGCAGGGTGAAGTGGGGCTGGGTGGGGTGCGGGCTGAAGTAACCGGCTTTGCGTACGCGCTGCCAGAGCTGCTGCCATTGGCTTGGGCCGGCGACTGACGCCAGCTCACTGGCCAGCCTGAGCAACTGTGTTTGGGAAAGTTGCGTGCTGTCGAGCGCGAGGCTTGAAGTGCAGGCAAGAGCCAGCAGGCTGGCGATAAGAGGGCGTTTGAACATGGTTGGGCTCCGGATGGCAAGGAACCCAATGCTTTCAGGCGTTGGGGAGGGCGCTCAGCAGGAAATGCAGCGCCTCCACGTGGTGCGTTGTATCATTGCGGCGGCTCGTCGCGAGCCTTCTGCCCCCTGATGTCGCAAGGAACCTTCGATGACCCATATGCAACGCTTCAAGTACTCGATCCTGATCATCGTCCTGATGATGGGCGTGATGTTTGGCCTGAGCTACCTGCAAAAGCAAGGAACGATCAGCGAGCAGACGTTCCAGTACCTGGCGATCGGCATTGCCGTGGTGGTCGTGGTGATCAACGGCATCCTGCGGCGCAAGGTAAAGAGCTGAGCCAACGCGGCCGACCTTATCGGGTCGGCCAGTCTGTCAGCGGCTGGCACTCTGCTCCAGCACTGCACGGGCTTGTGGCTGGAGGCTGTAGCACTTGTCGCTGCCCAGGCTGATGACGCCCTCGATGCACAGCCGCTTGAGCACTTCACGCACGCTCAGGAACGACAGCGGAATATCCAACTGCTCCAGCTGTGCGTGCACACCTCGCACGCCAATGCTGCGCCCACTGCGGTCCGCGTTGTGCAAGGCATCTATGACCTTCAGGCGAATCAGGCTGGTGCGCAGGCCGTAGGCGCGCAGCAGCTCGCGAATCTGTTCGTTGCCGACTCGTTCCTCACCACCAGAGACCGCTGCCGAAGGCTCCTTGCCCTGGTTGCGCCCGCTCTGCAGCGATGGTTGCGGGTTGTACATGTGAACGCTCCTTTTCGTGGGCTGTCCCGAAATCATGAGGTAACTCATTACCTAGGACGAATGAGCGCGGCAAAACTGCAGGGTCTGGGTGAAAAAAATCTGCCGCGTCTCTTTCAAGACGTTACAGAGGTGCCCGTACCGTAAAATTTTCGATCAGTCAGCGACCGTGGCGGCCCATTTACGCGAGCAAGGTGGCGGGAGGAACGCGAGGCGCTGTGAAACGCCCCGGTTTTCAGGAGAATTCGAACGGGGCTAGCTGAAAACCCTGTTCGTCGACTTGCAGAGCCCAGCCGCGGCGGTCCCAGTCACCCAACACGATGCGCCGCGCCGGTTGTTCGCCGAGCACCAGCTTGTGGATCGCCGGGCGATGGGTATGGCCATGCACCAGGGTACGAACACCATGCTCTGCCATCACCTTGGGCACTTCCTCAGGGGTGACGTCGACGATCTCGGTGTTCTTCATGCGCGTCTGTGCCTGGCTTTCGCTGCGCAGCTTGCGCGCCAGCTTCTGGCGGGTGGCCAGCGGCAGGTGGCGAAGCACCCACAGGGTAAGCGGGTTGCGCAGGTAGCGGCGCAGCTTCATGTAGGCCACATCGCGTGTGCACAGGGTGTCGCCGTGCATCAACAAGACCGGCTCGCCGCCGAGTTCGACCACGCTCGGGTCTGCCAGCAAGGTACAGCCAGCGGCCTTGCAAAAGCGCTGGCCGATCAGGAAGTCGCGGTTGCCGTGCATCACGTACACCGCCGTACCGCTGTCCGAAAGCTGGCGCAGGGCCTGGCAGATAGACTGCTGGAACGGCGTCATGGCGTCGTCGCCGATCCAGGCTTCGAAGAAGTCGCCCAGGATATACAGCGCCGTGGCATGCCGTGCACGCCCTTCGAGCAGATCAAGAAACGCCCGGGTAATGTCCGGGCGTTCTTCTTGCAGGTGCAGATCGGAGATCAGCAGTATCACTCAACGATCTCGGCTTTCTCGATGATCACGTCGTCCTTCGGTACGTCCTGGTGGCCAGCCTTGGAGCCGGTGGCGACCTTTTCGATGGCGTCGACCACTTCGCGGCCCTCGATCACTTCGCCGAACACCGCGTAGCCCCAGCCCTGCACGTTCTTGCCGCTGTGGTTGAGGAAATCGTTGTCGGAGGCGTTGATGAAGAACTGCGCCGAAGCGGAGTGCGGCTCCATGGTGCGCGCCATGGCGATGCTGTACTTCTTGTTCTTCAGGCCGTTGTCAGCTTCGTTCTGGATGCTGGCGCGGGTTTTCTTCTGGCTCATGCTGGCTTCGAAACCGCCGCCCTGGATCATGAAGCCCTTGATGACGCGGTGGAACACGGTGCCGTTGTAGTGGCCGTCCTTGACGTACTGAACGAAGTTTTCAGTGGTCAGCGGCGCTTTCTCGGCATCCAGCTGCAGGATGATGTCGCCGTGGTTGGTGCTCAGTTTGACTTTGGACATGCTGAAATTCGCTCTTTCAATGCAAACGGAAATAGGGCGCAGGTCGCGTGGCGCCACCTTGCGCAAGGCTTGGCGGGGGCGACGAAGGGCGCGCGGCGGTGATTGTGCCCGAAGGCGATGAAGCACTGCGATAAATCGCGCCAGTTTGTCGGTGCCCGGCTGTCAGCAGCTTGACTGCTTCGGCTATGATAGGCCCTTTGATTCAATCGGCCTACCCAGACCGAATACCTGCATTCAAGGATCCTATGAGCAAGCCCACCGACAACGCGCCCAACGCCGCTGCCAAAGGCGCCCCCGCCGTCCCTGCGAACTTCTTGCGGCCGATCGTCCAGGCTGACCTGGACTCGGGCAAGCACAGCCGCATCGTCACCCGCTTCCCTCCGGAGCCCAACGGTTACCTGCACATCGGCCATGCCAAGTCGATCTGCGTGAACTTCGGCCTGGCCCAGGAGTTCGGCGGCGCCTGTCACCTGCGTTTCGACGACACCAACCCGGCCAAGGAAGACCAGGAATACATCGACTCGATCCAGCGTGACGTCAAATGGCTGGGCTTCGAGTGGGCGGGCCCGGTGCGCTATGCCTCGGACTACTTCGACCAGCTGCACGATTGGGCGGTGGCGCTGATCAAGTCGGGCAATGCCTACGTCTGCGACCTGAGCCCCGAGCAGGCCAGGGAATACCGTGGCAGCCTGACCGAAGCAGGCCGCAACAGCCCGTTCCGCGAGCGCAGCGTCGAAGAGAACCTGGACCTGTTCGCCCGCATGAAGGCCGGCGAGTTCAAGGATGGCGAGCGCGTGCTGCGGGCCAAGATCGACATGGCCTCGCCAAACATGAACCTGCGCGATCCGATCCTGTACCGCATCCGTCATGCCCACCACCACCAGACCGGTGACAAGTGGTGCATCTACCCCAACTACGACTTTACCCACGGCCAGTCCGATGCCATCGAAGGCATCACCCACTCCATCTGCACCCTGGAGTTCGAAAGCCACCGCCCGCTTTACGACTGGTTCCTCGACAAGCTGCCGGTGCCGGCGCACCCGCGCCAGTACGAGTTCAGCCGCCTGAACCTGAACTACACCATCACCTCCAAGCGCAAGCTCAAGCAACTGGTGGACGAAGGTCACGTACAGGCCTGGGACGACCCCCGCATGTCGACCCTGTCGGGCTATCGCCGCCGCGGCTATACCCCGGCATCGATCCGCAACTTCTGTGAGATGATCGGCACCAACCGTTCCGACGGCGTGGTCGACATGGCGATGCTCGAGTTCAGCATCCGTGACGACCTCGACCGCACTGCGCCGCGTGCCATGTGCGTACTGCGTCCGCTGAAGGTGGTGATCACCAACTACCCCGAGGGTCAGGTCGAGCAGCTCGAGCTGCCGCGCCACCCGAAGGAAGACATGGGCGTGCGCGTGCTGCCGTTCGCCCGTGAGCTGTACATCGACCGCGACGACTTCATGGAAGAGCCGCCCAAGGGCTACAAGCGCCTTGAGCCCAACGGCGAAGTGCGCCTGCGCGGCAGCTACGTGATCCGCGCCGATGAGGCGATCAAGGATGCCGACGGCAATATCGTCGAGCTGCGCTGCTCGTACGATGCCGACACCCTGGGCAAGAACCCCGAGGGGCGCAAGGTCAAGGGCGTGATCCACTGGGTGCCGGCCGAAGGCAGCGTGGAGTGCGAGGTGCGTCTGTACGATCGCCTGTTCCGCTCGCCGAACCCGGAGAAAACCGAGGAGGACGGCAGCTTCCTGGATAACATCAATCCCGAGTCGCTTCAGGTGCTGACGGGTTGTCGTGCCGAGCCTTCGCTGGGCCAGGCCCAGCCTGAAGACCGCTTCCAGTTCGAGCGCGAAGGCTACTTCTGCGCCGACCTGAAGGACAGCCAGCCAGGTCGTCCGGTGTTCAACCGCACCGTGACTCTGCGCGATTCGTGGGGCAGCTAAGGAATCCTCGTGCTTACTATCTACAACACCCTGAGCAAGACCAAGGAAGTCTTCAAACCGCTCGATGGCAACAAGGTGCGCATGTACGTGTGCGGCATGACCGTGTACGACTACTGCCACCTAGGCCACGGCCGCAGCATGGTGGCCTTCGACCTGGTCACCCGCTGGCTGCGCAAGAGCGGCTATGACCTGACCTACGTGCGCAACATCACCGACATCGACGACAAGATCATCAACCGGGCCAATGAGAACGGCGAGTCGTTCGACGCGCTGACCGCTCGCATGATCGACGCGATGCGCGAAGACGAGCGCCGCCTGAACATCCTCAAGCCCGACCAGGAGCCGCGTGCCACCGATCATATCGCCGGCATGCACGCGATGATCCAGACCCTGATCGACAAGGGTTATGCCTACGCGCCCGGCAACGGCGACGTGTACTACCGGGTCGGCAAGTTCGTCGGCTATGGCAAGCTGTCGCGCAAGAAGATCGAAGACCTGCGCATCGGTGCGCGCATCGAGGTCGACGAAGCCAAGCAGGACCCGCTCGACTTCGTGCTGTGGAAAGGCGTCAAGCCGGGCGAGCCCTACTGGGATTCGCCGTGGGGCCCGGGCCGTCCGGGCTGGCATATCGAATGCTCGGTGATGTCCACCTGCTGCCTGGGCGAGAGCTTCGATATCCATGGCGGCGGCAGCGACCTGGAGTTCCCGCACCACGAGAACGAGATCGCCCAGAGCGAGGCAGCCACCGGCAAGCCCTACGCCAACGCCTGGATGCACTGCGGCATGATCCGCATCAATGGCGAGAAGATGTCCAAGTCGTTGAACAACTTCTTCACCATTCGCGACGTGCTCGACAAGTACCACCCGGAGGTGGTGCGCTACCTCCTGGTGGCCAGCCACTACCGCAGCGCCATCAACTATTCCGAAGACAGCCTGCGCGATGCCAAGGGGGCGCTGGAGCGTTTCTACCACGCCCTGCGCGGCCTGCCGCGGGTTGCAGCCAAGGGCGGCGAGGCGTTCGTCGAGCGTTTCGGCGTGGCGATGAACGATGACTTCGGCACCCCCGAAGCCTGTGCCGTGCTGTTCGATCTGGTGCGCGAGATCAACCGCTTGCGCGACAGCGACCCTGAAGCCGCTGCTGGCCTGGCTGGCCGTTTGCGCGAGCTGGGCGATGTGCTGGGCGTGCTGCAACTGGAGGCCGATGACTTCCTGCGTGCCGGTGCCGAAGGCAAGGTCGATGCGGCCCAGGTCGAGGCCTTGATCCAGGCACGCTTGCAGGCGCGTACGGACAAGAACTGGGCTGAATCCGACCGCATTCGCGACCAGCTCACGGCCATGGGCGTGGTGCTGGAAGACAGCAAGGGCACCACTACCTGGCGCTTGGCTGATTGATTGAGGGGGGGCCGCACAGCGGCCCCTTTCTTTATTTGCTTGAGCCTGCCAAAGGGCAATGCAGCATAAGTTTCGCCCCACCCAGCTCGCTACTTCCCACCTCGACCCGGAACCCATGCAGGTCGACGATCGCGGCGACGATCGACAAGCCAAGCCCGAACCCTGCATGTCGGTGCCCCTCCTCACTGCGGTAGAAGCGTTTCAACACCGCCTCACGCTCCGCTTCGGGAATGCCTGGCCCACTGTCTTCCACCGAAATGTGCAAGCCGCTGTCGTCGTATTCGGCCAGCACACGCACCTGGCCGTGTTCGGGCGTGAACTTGATGGCATTGCCCACCAGGTTGGCCAATGCCTCGAACAACAGTTCCCGGTCGCCATGCAGTGCAGGTAGTTGTGCAGGTTGTTCCAGCGTCAGGTGTATCGCGCCGTCTTCGGCCAAGGGCAGGTAGAAGTCGTGCAATTCCACCAGCAAGGCATGTGGGTCGAGCTCGACGAACCCCGCGCGCCGTTGACGATCTTCCAGCTCGCTGATGCGCAGCAAACCGCGAAAGCGCGCCATCAATGTGTCGGTGTCAGCGATGGCTTGGTCCATGGCCTCGGCCTGTGGCGAGTTCGTACCGCTCTGCTGGCGAATGCGATACAGCTGCGCGCGCAGGCGCGTCAGGGGGGTGCGCAGGTCGTGGGCGATGTTGTCGCACACGCCCTTGACCTCATGCATCAGGCGCTCGATGCGGTCGAGCATGGCATTGACGATGTCGGCGAGCATATCCAGCTCGTCGCGCCGGCTCGACAGCGGCAGGCGGTGGGTGAGGTCGCCGGCGACGATCAGTTCGGCACTGGCCTGCACCGCGCGTATACGCTTGAGCGGCCGGCGACGCAGCAGGTACCAACCGGCGAAGCCCGGGATCAGGGTCAGGGAAATGCCCCAGAGCAGGGCATGCAGGATGATGCGGGTGACCACGAACAACGAGCCGTTGTCGCGCACCAGCACCAGCCAGCGACCATCGGGTATGTTGATGGCCACGGCGTCGCAGCTGTCACGCGGCAGGTGGGGGTCGTCGGCATCCAGGCAGCGCTTGAGTTCGTGTATCTTGCCGTCCAGGCCCAGTTCCGGCGGAATCGCACGAATTCGTCCGCCCAGCGGGTTGAGCTGGCGGTCGAACAAACCATAGGCATCGAAGCCGCGCTCTTCGAAGGCTTGGCTGGCGATCAGCGCGTCGTCGAGCTGCTTGCCGGTCATGTGGGAGAACAAGTGTTGACGCTGCAACATGGAATGGCGGGTGAACTTGTTCAGGTAGCTGGACACCTCGAAGTACAGCACCCCCATGAGGATGCTGCTCCAGGCCACGAACAGGAAGCTGTACAGCGCCAGCAGGCGGCTGGTCGAGGAGCTCCAGCCCTTAGACGGGTTCGGCAATGGCATAGCCCGAGCCCCGCACGGTACGGATCAACGGGGACTGGCCCGGTGCGTCGATCTTCTTGCGCAGGCGGCCGATGTGCACGTCGATCAGGTTGGTGCCAGGGTCGAAGTGGTAGCCCCAGACCTCCTCGAAGATCATCATCCGGGTAATCACCTGGCCCGCGTGGCGCATCAGGTATTCCAGCAGCTTGTACTCGGTGGGCAGCAGGTTGAGGCTGTTCTCACCGCGTCGCGCTTCGTGGCTGATCAGGTCCAGCTCGAGGTCGGCGACCTGCAGGCGGGTCTGGGTCATGGGCACGCTGTTGCGGCGCAGCAGCACCTCAACCCGTGCGGCCATCTCGTCGGAGGCGAACGGCTTGGTCAGGTAGTCGTCACCACCGGCACGCAGCCCACGCACGCGTTCGTCGACATCGGACAAGGCGCTGATCATCAGGATCGGCGTTGCGATCTTCAGGCTGCGCAGGGTGGTGACGATGGTAAGGCCGTCGACTTCCGGCAGCATGCGGTCCACGGTAATCAGGTCGTAGCCACCGGCGATGGCCTTGGCCAGGCCTTCGCGGCCATTGTCGGCCCAATCCACTTCCAGGCCATGGCTGGTGAGTTCGGCGACGATCTCCTGGGCGGTAACGGCATCGTCTTCAATGGTCAGTACGCGAGGCATGCTGGTTCCTGAGCGGCTTGGGGAGATTTGATTGTGCCAAAGAATAGCCAACCGGCGATTTAAGAAAAATTCATCTAGAGGATTCGTCGGGCTTGTCTTCGGTGGTGACTTGCTCGGAGGAAAACCAGTGCTGCAGGTTGAGGGGGCGTGTAGGGGCGGGCTTGCTCGCGAAAGGCCCAATGAAAACGGGGCATGCCACTGCTGGCATGCCCCGTTTTCATTGCAAAGCGAAGCCTCAGGCGACCTTGACGATCCAGCCAGCCGGGGCCTCGACGTCACCGCTCTGGATGCCGGTCAGCTCCTGATAGAGCTTCTGGGTAACCGGCCCGACCTTTTCCAGGTCGTGGAACACATGCAGCTTGCCGTTGTACTCGATACCGCCGATCGGCGTGATCACCGCCGCAGTACCGCAGGCGCCGGCCTCGATGAAGCGGTCGAGCTTGCTGATTTCCACATCGCCCTCGATCACGGTCAGGCCCAGGCGCGATTGCGCCAGTTCCATCAGCGACAGGCGGGTGATGCCGGGCAGCACCGACGCCGATTTCGGCGTGACGAACTCGTTGTTGGCCGTGATGCCGAAGAAGTTGGCCGAGCCGACTTCCTCGATCTTGCTGTGGGTCAGCGGGTCCAGGTAGATAGCGTCGGCGAAGTTGGCCTTCTTGGCTTCGGCGCCCGGCTGCAGGCTGGCGGCGTAGTTGCCACCAACCTTGGCCGCACCGGTGCCTTGAGGGGCGGCGCGGTCGAAGCTGGAGATCTGGAAGTTGTGCGGCTTCATCCCGCCCTTGAAGTACGAGCCGACCGGGATGGCGAAGATCGAGAAGATGAACTCGGGCGCGGTGCGCACGCCGATGTTGTCACCCGTGCCGATCACGAACGGACGCAGGTACAGGGCACCCTTGCCGTGCGGCGGAACGAACTTCTCGTTGGCCTTGACCACTTGCTTGCACGCTTCGACGAACACGTCGGTGGGCACTTGCGGCATCAGCAGGCGAGCGCAGCTGCGCTGCATGCGTGCGGCGTTCTGGTCGGGACGGAACAGGTTGATCGAGCCATCCTTGCAGCGGTAGGCCTTCAGGCCCTCGAAGCATTGCTGGCCATAGTGCAGGGCGGTGGAGCCTTCGCTGATGTGCAGTACGTTGTCTTCGGTCAGGGTGCCTTTGTCCCACTCGCCGTCGCGCCACACGGACAGGTAGCGCTTGTCGGTCTTGATGTAGTCGAAGCCCAGCTTGTCCCAGTTGATCTCGTTACTCATGACACCCTCTATTGTCTTGCCGAGGCCCGGTTGGTGGGCCTCCTTATATGCGCACCCCGCCACGATAAACCATCCGCCGAGGATCGGAAACGCCCAGTCACGAATTGGCGCCGACGCTCAACCGTCTATCTGCTGGCAGAAGCGCAAGCGGTTGCCGAACGGGTCCCACACCTGCATCTGCAAGCCCCAGTCGACTTCCTCTGCCTGCGGGCGCGCATAGCCGTATTGCTTGTCCAGCAACTCGCGCTCAAGGGCACGCAGGTCTTCGACGCGGGCGAACACGGTAGAGCCGGGCGAGGCATCGCCGTGGTGCTCGGACAGATGCAGCACCAGGCCGTCGCGGTGGATCTGTGCGTACAGCGGCAGGTCGGGAGAAAAACGGTGTTCCCAGTCGAGGGTGAAGCCGAGGAAGTCGAGGTAGAACTCCTTGGCCTTGTCGACCGAGAAAATACGCAAAACCGGAATGGCGGGGGCTAAGTGCATGGTTGCGTCCTGCAAGGGAGAGGAGAAGTAGGCACTGTAACGCAGCGAGCGCCAGCTGCGTAGGCACTGGAAAGGGGCATGATCTGGATGAGTTGGCCCGCAACCTGCTATGGCATTAGGTAAAGACTGATCGACTGGTCTGACCTGTCTGATTCTTTGGCTGAAGAATCAACCGGTACAGCGCTTTCAGACCACGGATTTCAAGGAATGCAGGATGTCGTTGGCAGAGCGGGCAGGGCAGGTGGATGAGCAGGCGGGCTGGAGCGCGCACTTGCAGCTGCGTTTCGTGCTGCGCGATGAGGTGACCCGTCTTGGTGCGCGTCGCCATTTCGGACCTCTTTTGGTGCAGAGGCCTTTTCACCCCGAAGGCGCGCCTTGCCATGTCTACATCCTGCATCCACCCGGCGGTATCGTCGCCGGAGACCGCCTGGAACTGGACATCCGCCTCGAACCCGGTAGCCACGCGCTGCTGACCATGCCCGGTGCCAGCAAGTTCTACCGCAGCATCGGCCTGACCGCGCGCCTCGAACAGCGTTTCCACCTGGCTACGGGAAGCACCCTGGAATGGCTGCCGCAAGACAGCATCTTCTTCGACGGTGCCCGTGCCAGCCTCGACAGCCGCTTCATCATCGAGCCTGGTGCACGCCTGCTAGCCTGGGAAACCTTGTGCCTGGGCCGCCCGGTAATGGCGGAACGCTTCGAGCATGGGACCCTGGACAGCCGCCTACGTATCGAGCTGCCAGGCGACCCGGGCCTGCACGAGCGGCTGCGCATCAACGGTGGCCAACTGGACAAACTTGGCGGCCACCCGCTGATCGCCACCTTTTGTGCGACACCGGCCGATCACTCGCTGCTGGAGCAGGTGCGCCAACTGCTCGCCGAACTGGACACGCCCGCCGGCGCCACCTTGCTCGGGCCGTTGCTGGTGATCCGCCTGCTCGACCACGACAACCAACACTTGCAACGCAACCTGCAGCGGCTTTGGCACCTGCTGCGCCCGGCCGTGCTCGGCCTGGCGCCATGCCCGCCGCGCATCTGGGCCACTTGAGAGAGCCGCGATGGAGCTGACCCCGAGAGAGAAAGACAAACTGTTGCTGTTCACCGCCGCGTTGCTGGCCGAACGGCGCCTGGCCCGTGGCCTGAAGCTCAACTACCCGGAGGCGGTGGCGCTGATCAGCGCCGCGGTGCTCGAAGGCGCGCGTGACGGCCGTACGGTGGCCGAGCTGATGAGCCTGGGCCGCGAGGTGCTGGGCCGCGACCAAGTGATGGACGGCGTGGCCGAGATGCTCCACGACGTCCAGGTCGAGGCCACGTTCCCGGACGGCACCAAGCTTGTGACCGTGCACGACCCCATCGTCTGAAGCGACCAGGAGATGCCCATGATTCCCGGAGAAATCCAGGTCGCCGACGGCGACATCGAACTCAACGCAGGCCGCGAAACGGTCAGCGTCAGCGTGGCCAACCACGGCGACCGCCCGGTGCAGGTCGGCTCGCACTACCACTTCTATGAGGTCAACGACGCCCTGGTGTTCGACCGCGAACCCAGCCGCGGCTACCGCCTGGACATCCCTGCCGGCACTGCCGTGCGCTTCGAACCGGGCCAGTCTCGCACCGTGCAGCTGGTGGCTTACGCCGGCAAGCGCGAGGTGTACGGCTTCCAGGGCAAGGTGATGGGCGCGCTGGAGGGCAAGGCATGAGCCGGATTTCCCGCAGGGCCTACGCCGACATGTTCGGCCCGACAGTGGGCGACCGCATGCGCCTGGCCGACACCGCACTGTGGGTGGAGGTCGAGAAGGACTTCACCATTTATGGCGAAGAGGTGAAGTTCGGCGGCGGCAAGGTTATCCGCGATGGCATGGGCCAGGGCCAGATGCTGGCGGCCGAGGCCATGGACCTGGTGCTGACCAATGCCGTCATCATCGACCATTGGGGCATCGTCAAGGCCGATATCGGCGTCAAGCACGGGCGTATCGCGGCCATCGGCAAGGCCGGCAACCCCGATGTGCAGCCAGGGGTGAACGTGCCCGTCGGGCCGGGCACCGAGGTGATTGCCGCCGAAGGCAAGATCGTTACCGCTGGCGGCATCGACTCGCACATCCACTTCATTTGCCCGCAGCAGGTCGAGGAAGCGCTGACCAGCGGTGTCACCACCTTCATCGGCGGCGGCACGGGGCCGGCTACCGGCACCAACGCCACCACCTGTACCCCCGGCCCCTGGTACCTGGCGCGCATGCTTCAGGCCGCCGACAGCCTGCCGATCAACATCGGCCTGCTGGGCAAAGGCAATGCCTCGCGCCCCGAAGCCCTGCGCGAGCAGATCGCCGCCGGGGCCGTGGGCCTGAAGCTGCACGAGGACTGGGGCTCGACCCCGGCGGCCATCGACTGCTGCCTGGGCGTGGCCGAGGAGATGGACATCCAGGTGGCGATCCACACCGACACGCTCAACGAGTCCGGGTGCATCGAGGACACCCTGGCGGCCATCGGTGATCGCACCATCCATACCTTCCACACCGAAGGGGCGGGCGGGGGCCATGCGCCGGACATCATCCGCGCGGCAGGGCAGGCCAATGTGCTGCCGTCCTCGACCAACCCGACCCTGCCGTACACCATCAATACCGTCGACGAGCACCTGGACATGCTCATGGTCTGCCACCATCTCGACCCGAGCATCGCCGAGGACGTGGCCTTCGCCGAGTCGCGCATCCGCCGCGAGACCATCGCCGCCGAGGACATCCTCCACGACATGGGCGCGTTTTCCATGACGTCCTCCGATTCCCAGGCCATGGGCCGGGTCGGCGAGGTGGTGCTGCGCACCTGGCAGGTGGCGCACCAGATGAAGGTGCGCCGTGGGCCGTTGGCACCAGACAGCGACTATAGCGACAACTTCCGGGTCAAGCGCTACATCGCCAAGTACACGATGAACCCGGCGCTGACCCATGGTATCGCCCACGAGGTCGGCTCGATCGAGGTCGGCAAGCTGGCGGACCTGGTGCTGTGGTCGCCGGCGTTCTTCGCGGTCAAGCCAGCGCTGGTGGTCAAGGGCGGGATGATCGTCACCGCGCCCATGGGCGATATCAATGGCTCCATTCCTACGCCTCAGCCGGTGCACTACCGCCCGATGTTCGGCGCCCTGGGCGCCGCGCGCCACGCCACCCGCATGACCTTCCTGTCCCAGGCCGCCATGGACCGCGGCCTGGCCGAGGAACTGGGCTTGCGCAGCCTGATAGGGGTAGCCCAGGGCTGCCGCCGCGTGCGCAAGGCCGACATGGTCCACAACACCTTGCAACCGGTGATCGAAGTCGACGCCCAGACCTACCAGGTGCGTGCCGACGGCGAATTGCTGGTGTGCGAGCCGGCCAGCGAACTGCCGCTGGCCCAGCGTTATTTCCTGTTCTGAAGGAGCAAGCATGATTGTCCTGACCCGACGCGTTGCCCAAGCGCCAACGACCACCGGCACCGTCACCCTGGATGTGGACAGCCGCATCAAGAGCCGTTTGCGTGTGACCCTCGACGATGGTCGCGAAGCCGGCCTGATGCTCGAACGCGGGCACCTGCTGCGCGGCGGCGAGCTGCTGGCCGATGCCGATGGTCTGCACAGGGTGCAGGTGATCGCCGCGCCCGAGGCGGTGTCCACGGTGCGCTGCGCCGACCCGCTGTTGCTGGCACGCGCGGCCTATCACCTGGGCAACCGCCACGTCCCGTTGCAGATCGAGACGGGTCTGTTGCGCTACCAGCATGACCATGTGCTGGACGAGATGGTGCGCGGCCTGGGCCTGGACGTGCAGGCCGAGCGCGCACCGTTCGAGCCCGAGGCCGGTGCCTACCAGAGCGCCCCTCACGGCCACAGCCATGATCATCCCTTTGTCCGCCTGCCGGCCCATTCCTGAACTGCCTAGGAGCACCCCCATGAAGAAAACCCTCGCCCTTGTCCTGCTGATGGCGGCCTTGCCAGCCTTCGCCCACCCCGGGCACGACAGCAACCCCTTGCAGGATGGTCTGCTGCACCCGCTGACTGGCCTTGACCACCTGTTGATGCTGCTGGGCACCGGCGTGCTGGCAGCGCTGACCCGACGCAACCTCAGCCTGCCGTTGGCGACCCTAGGCGCGATGTTCGGTGGCGCTGTGCTGGGCCATCTGTTCGGCGGCATGGTGGGCCTGGAAACCCTGATCCTGACGTCGTTGGTGGTGGCTGCGGTCGCGTTGCTGCTACCCCACCGTCAACTGCTGCTGGCGCTGGCGATGCCGGTGTTCGCGCTGTTCCACGGCTGGGCCCATGGCGTGGAAGCCACCCCTAGCGCGTTCTGGCAGTTCAGTGCTGGTTTCGTAACCGTCAGCGGCCTGCTGCTGGTGGCCGGTTTCGGCGCAGGTTGCCTGCTGCGCCGCCACGCCGGGCTGCAGAAGGCCTTTGGCGGCGGGCTGTTGGCTGGCGCCGCCTACGTGCTGGCCGGCTGATGAGCCGTGACCTGGCGCTGTTGCGCCTGCTGCAACTGGCAAGCCCAGGCTTGCCGGTGGGTGGCTTTACCTATTCCCAAGGCCTGGAGTGGGCCGTGGAAGCCGGCTGGGTGCGTGACACCGCAGGCTTTTGCGCCTGGCAGCGCGAGCAGTTGCACGACACCCTGGGCTGCCTTGACTGGCCCGTGCTGGCGCGCCTCTACCAGGCCTGCCAAGCCGACGATGCCGAGGCCTTCGCACGCTGGAGCCAGTTCCTGCTGGCCAACCGCGAAACGGCCGAGCTGCGCCTGGAAGAACGCCAGCGTGGCAGCGCCCTGGCGCGTCTGCTCGACGGCTGGCAACTGGGTCAGGCACCGGCCTGGCGCACCAGCCTGGAACTCTCCCAACTGGGCGGCATGGCCTGGCTCGGCGCGCACTGGGCGATTCCCTTGCGCGACCTGGCGCTGGGCCACGGCTTCGCCTGGCTGGAGGGCGCGGTGATGGCCGGGGTCAAGTTGGTGCCTTTTGGCCAGCAAGCCGCCCAGACCCTGCTGCGCGACCTCGGCGCCGAGTTGCCCGAGGTGCTCGACCAGGCCTTGGCGATGCGTGACGACCAGCTCGGCGGTGGGCTGCCGCTGCTGGCTATCGCCTCGTCGCGCCATGAAACCCAATACACCCGTTTGTTCCGATCCTGAGGACTGCCCCATGCAAAGCTATCAGCAACCCCTGCGCGTCGGTGTCGGCGGCCCGGTCGGCTCTGGCAAGACCGCGCTGCTCGAAGCCCTGTGCAAGGCCATGCGCGACCACTACCAGATCGCCGTGGTCACCAACGACATCTACACCAAGGAAGACCAGCGCATCCTTACCGAAGCCGGTGCGCTGGAACCCGAGCGTATCGTCGGCGTGGAGACTGGCGGCTGCCCGCACACGGCCATTCGCGAGGATGCCTCGATGAACCTGGCTGCAGTCGAGGAGCTGGCGCGCAAATTCGGCAATCTGGAGGTGATCTTCGTCGAGAGCGGCGGCGACAACCTCAGCGCCACCTTCAGTCCGGAGCTGGCCGACCTGACCATCTACGTGATCGACGTCGCCGAGGGCGAGAAGATCCCGCGCAAGGGTGGGCCGGGCATCACCAAGTCGGATTTCCTGGTGATCAACAAGACCGACCTTGCGCCCTACGTGGGTGCTTCGCTGGAGGTCATGGAGCGCGACACTCAGCGCATGCGCCCGGAGCGCCCTTGGACCTTCAGTAACCTGAAGAAGGGCGAGGGGTTGCAGGCGGTGATCGATTTCATTGTCGACCGGGGGATGCTCGGCGTAAGAGGCTGAATCCAGGGCTAGGAGGGTGTTGTAGGGCCTTTCGCTAAATACCCTGAGAATGGTCGCTCCCGGCTCTTTCCAGTGCACCCCAGGATGCGCCGCGCCTAATCTTGGCGCGACCGCTTGGGGTCACTGGAGAACTTCATGAACGTGAGAAACACCTTGTTCGGCGCAGCCCTCGGGTTGTCCGCCGTTGTACAGGCCAGCGAAGAGCAGGCCTTTCGCATAGACGTGCCGGTCGGCAAGCCGACCATGGTGCATCAACTGACCTACCAGGTGATGTACAGCGAGAAGCCCTTCGAGCTGGCGACCATCTACTACTTCGACAATGGCATCTACAAGATCGTCTCGCCGGGTGAGGACCATTACGGGGTATACCTGGTGGAGGGGGCTGTCAGCGACCCGGTCTATCGGGTCAGCTACCTGTCGTTGCCTTCGGCGGACTGGGGCGACAACGTCGCCAAGCACGACCTGACGTTCGACAACCAGCGGCAGGTGTTCCAGCAGCAGGCCATCACCCACGCCGACCAAGCCATCCCACCGCAACACGGCACTTTCATCGAGTTGCCGAACACCATCGCGGACCCTGCCCAGATCACCTGGCAGCAGCCTTGAAGCGTCTGCGATTCCCCGTGCGGCAGAGAACAAGCTCCAAGTACGCGGGTTTGGGAGCCGCCCCGGCACCCTCATGAAAAATATGGACAAGGCATAGGCAAATGCTGGCCTTGGCGCCACGACTTCAGGGGGGCGCTAAGGTAAGGTGTAGGAACCCCCTGAGGAGGTGCCCCTTGGCTTCCTACACCTTGCGTCAACTCAAGTACTTCGTGACTACGGTCGAGGCCGGCAGCGTCGCCGAAGCCTCGCGCCAGCTGTATATCGCCCAGCCATCGATCTCCACGGCAATCAAAAGCCTTGAAGAGAGCTTCGGCGTGCAGTTGTTCATTCGCCACCACGCCCAAGGCGTGTCGCTGACCCCCAGCGGCAAGCGCTTCTATGCCAAGACCAAGTCGCTGTTGCAGATGGCCCACGAATTCGAGCAGAACGCCCTGGCCGATAACGACACGGTGGCCGGGCAAATCGACATCGGCTGCTTCGAAACTGTCGCGCCCTTGTACCTGCCACGCCTGATCGCCGGTTTTCGTGAGCGTTACCCCGGGGTGGACATCTGCCTGCGCGACGGCGAACAGCAGGAACTGGTCCAGGGTTTGACGGCGGGTACCTTCGACTTGGCTTTCCTCTATGACCACGACCTGGACGGCACCATCGAGGCCGAACCCTTGATGCCGGCACAAAAGCCCTACGTCCTGTTGCCGGAGAAGCATCGGTTTGCCGGGCAGGCCCAGGTATCGCTGCGCGACCTGTGCCCCGAGCCGATGATCCTGCTGGACGTGGCGCCGAGCCGCACCTACTTCGTCAGCTTGTTCAACGAGCTGGGGCTGACGCCGAACATCGTCTTCAGCTCACCGTCGATCGAGATGGTGCGTGGCATGGTCGGGCAGGGCTTCGGCTTTTCGCTACTGGTGACCCGGCCGCACTCGCAGTACTCCTACGATGGCAAGCGCCTGGTGATGGTCGATATCGCCGAACCGGTGGCCCTTTCGGGCCTCGCGGCGGCGCACCTTAAGCGGGTGCAGTTGACCAAGCCGGCGCAGCTGTTCGTGGCGTTCTGCCGCGAAGAGCTGGCGCGGCTTTAGGAGGCCGTCAGGCAGTACGCTTACTGCCGGCGTCCATGTCGGTACTGCCCCAGGGGCGCCAGTTGTCGTTCTTGCGGTCATACCCATGGGGGCCAGGGCTGGTGGTGGAGCCTGCCAGGTGTTGTTCCCAGAGGTTCTTCTTGTCGGGGTCGCCGTCCTTGTGCAGGTAGGGCGCGAGCCTGGACAGCGAGCTGCCTTTCTCGTCCTCGGTTTCCTGGAAGTGCTTCCACTCGGCTGATTGGTAGTCGAATATCGACTTGTCGTCCGGCGTATCGCGGTCGCCATACATGTAGGTGGCGTAGCGTGCGTATTCCAGCTTGTCGCCCCAGTCGTCCTTGGTCACCCCGGCACCGGCCAGGTCCTTGAAGAACTGCCCCTGCGAGTCGGTCAGCTTCTGCATCTTGGCGTGTTCCACCGCCTCGGCAATCAACGTACCGGCCACTCCGAACACCACACCGGCCACCCCGAACACCGGCCCGGCGATGCGTGAGCCCATGGCCAGGCCGCGAACGACGGTGGAGGTGACATCGCCAGCCAGCTTACCGGCCAGGTGCGCGCCTTTGGGGGCGAACATCGAGACGGTGTTGGCCACCGCCATGCCGGTGCCTGAGATCCCGGCGCCCAGGCTGATGCCCGCGTCGGCCTTCTCCAGCGCTGTCTTGGCATTCTTCAGCTTGCGCGAGCCGGACACGATGTCCATTACGCCGCCGGTCAGGTCCAGGCCCGAGCCACCCATGAAGCGCAGGAACGAGCGCCCGGCCGCGCTGGCGAAGTTTGGCTTGTCGGCATCCGGCGCACCGCCTGGGATGTCCTTGACCCCCATCGTCTCGCCCAATGACTTGACGGTCTGGTCGTACTCCTTGAGCTCGGTGGGCGTCAGGTTGCCAACATCGAGTTTGCTGAGGGTCTCGGACGCGTCTTTGACGCGGTTGGAGATGGCGTCGGCCAGAGCATCGGAAGTGCCGATCTTTTCCTTGCCCCAGATATCCGGGAAGTTGTCGTCCAGAAGGCCCAGCCACTCGGTGGCCTTGACCTTGGGCTGCTGTTTGCCATCGACGTCCACGGCAGGGTCGTAGGAGTGCTTGCCGCCCAGGGTTTCAACGATGTTCGAACCGAACTTGAGGAAGTCGTTGGTGAAGCTCAGGCCGCCGACCAGGTCTCGCACGGCGGCCAGTTTCTGGTCGTCCGACATGTCTTTCCAGCCGCCGCCATTGGCCAGTTGCATGGCGCTGCTGACGATGTTCATGGTACCGGCCATGGCGCCCAGCGAGCCGGTGGAGCTGGCGGTGTGCAGCAGCTTCTTCAGCGAACCTGCGGTTTCCTCGCGGTTGTTGGCCAGGCCCTTGAGCTGGTTGTCGACCACCTTGTCGATGGCACCGGCGTCCCCACTTTGCGCGGCCAGGCGCACGGCGGCGGCGATCTTGCTGTTCTCGCCAGGCGTCAGGCCCTTGATGTGGCCGTCGAGAATATCGACCTCGTTCTGCATCTTCTTGTACAGGTCGTAGCTCTTGTCGCCCCTGTCCAGCCCGCCCAAGGCTGAGTTGATACCGCCCTTGAGGATGCTGATGGTCAGGCGCAGGCCGGTCTCGGCATTCTCCGGCTCGATCTTGTCAGGGTTCTCGACGTAGGTGTTGAGCTGGTGCGTCATCATGTTCTGGTCGAAGGTCTGGCGCCGTGCGGTGTAGCTGTCCGGCTCGAGAATGCGCAGCGACTCGAAGTAGCGGTCCACATCCTTCTCGGCAATTTCCACCTTCTTCGGATCGCCCGAGTCGTTCATGGCGATCACGTAGTCTTCGAAGTTCAGGTTGGCATCGCGGCTACCCTCCTTGAACAGCGCCGGGAACACCTGCTCGCGGACCTCCGTCAGTCGTTCTTGCGACAGGCCATTGACGCTTTGCTTGAGTTCCTTGTCATAGCGCTCCTTGATGCTTTCCTTGCCCATCAGGGTGGAGATTTCCTTGGCCAGCTTATCCTCGTCGACAATTTCCTTGACGTCTTGGCCGGTGAGTTTGGTTGGGCTTTTGTCGGACTCGCGGTAGGTGCCGCTGCCCAGGTTGATGCCCTCGGCGTAGCCATACAGCTCGTAGCCGCTGTCGAGTGAAGCCTGGGCTTCCATCAGCTTGACCAGCTTGGCTTCGTCGGAGTCCTCGGCCAGCTTGCCGTTCTTGATGTCGTCCTTGATGTGGTTGACGAAGTTCTCGGCGGTCTGGCCGCCGACGGTCTTGTCGTTGGTCAGCTCCATATCCATCAGGCCTTCGGCGCCGAAGGACGGGATCTGGTATTTGTCGCGCAGCGCCTGGACGTCCTTTGGCTCGTCGGGTGGCGGGGCCTTGTCGGTGTGGGTCTTGGGCTTGACGTGGATCAGGTCGCCCTTGAGGCTCGAATAACCGTACTTGCCGAAGTCCTGCAGGCGCCCGGCCTCGGTGGCGTGGCGAGCTTCCTTGTCCTTGGTGAAGCCGTTGATCTTGTCGTCGTCGCGGCCCTTGGATTTTTCGATCAGATTGCCGTTCTCATCCAGCTTGGTCACATGCTCGATGACTTGGCTGGCGCGGTAGGCGGCGTCGGGGTCGGTGTCGAAGTCGCCGACCTGCTTCTTGAGGTTGTCCTTCACGTTGCTCTGGTTACCCAGGTTCTTGAGCAGCGGGGTGTCGTCGATGATCTGCCTGGCGCTGCGGGTGTCGCCTTCAGGGCGCTTCTGGTTTTTGCCCAGGTCCGATTTCACTACCTCGCCCTTCAGGCTCGAGTAGCCGTACTTGCCGAAGTCCTGCAGGCGCCCAGCCTCGGTGGCATGGCGGGCCTCCTTGTCCTTGGTGAAACCGTCGATCGAGCCGTTGCCGATGTCCTTGCTGTCGACCTGATTGCCGTTTTCGTCGATGCGCTCGACATGTTCGAGCACTTTCGAGGCGCGGTAGGCGGCATCGGCGTCGGTATCGAAATCGCCGACCTGCTTCTTGAGGTTGTCCTTCACGCCGCTCTGGTTGCCCAGGTTCTTGAGCAATGGGGTGTCGTCGATGATCTGCTGGGCAGTGCGTTTGTCGCCTTCCGGGCGCTTCATGCCTCTACCCAGCTCGTCGGTGGGAGGCTTTTTCGGTGCTTTCGAAGAGGCACGATCGACTTCCTTGTCGAAGGCTGCGTTATTGTTCTTGGTGCCAGTGGCGTCCTTGGAGGGCGTGCTTTCTATCTTGGTTGTCATCGTGACTCTCCGAATTAAGACCTCGATCAAGAGGTGGCGTGCCTTGGCGGCGCGAAGGCCTGAATACCAGCCTTTGAGCGCAACCTAACAGCCAGGACGCTGCCTGGAGGCCATCGTTCGCAGAACTTCGCGACAATTCACAATGTTTCACGAGCCAAGCCCAGGGTTTGGCCCTGTTGCCGCTAAAACCTGTCGGCGTTGCATCGACCGCCCGTCGAATGGTGTGGCTATCCGATGGAACGGGGCAGGGTGGGCCTGGTTCTTCCGCTAAGGTGCTAGAGGACTTTGCGAAAGATCATCAGCCATGGACGAACGGACCTGCGCCCCGGCTGACGCAATGTCGATCGGCACCCCCGCCCGAAAAGCGCGTACACCCATAACAGGCCATCCAGTAGAGAGAGGGTCGTGACATGTCGTTGATAGGTGTTTCGCTGTTGGAAATGCGTCAGTTGATCGAGCAGGCCTGCTTGCCCGACCGCTGCGAGGTGTCCTGCACGGATGGCGTCAGCCTGACCATTCGCCTCGGCCAAGGCCAGAGCCTGGATGATTGCCTCACCCTGACAGGCGTGCCCCTGGCCAGCCTCAACAGCTGCCGGGATGTTGCCGGTCTGGTGGCAGACTTGCGCCACGAACAGCGCCAGGCGCATCCGGCGCCACTCAGGGCCAGCGCCTGAGCCTTGCGGCCCGGTCAGCCCAGGCTGGCCGGGCGCACGTACTCGGGCATCAGGCCTGACCAGAACAGGATCATCGAGACCAGGATGGTCACGATCAGCAGTAGCCCCACGCCCCACACGCAACTGGAAAACAGCAGTGCCTGTTCCCTGCGCAAGCGCAGGAAAGTCTGCAGCCCGCCATACAACAACACCGTGGCATAGGCCGACGCAGCCAGCAGTGCGGCCAGCGCAAGCCAGCGCATGGGGACCACGCCCACTACCCCCGCGAAAAACCAAGGCGTTGCGCAGTAGGTGGCAAAGCCTATGCACCGGTTCAGGCTGGGCTCGGCATCGAAGCCACGGGACATCCAGCGAATCATTCCCCCCATGATCATCACGCCGACCACGGTAGTGGCGTACAACAGGCCTGCCAGTTGCGCAGCACTGGTCACGCCCAGGCGTACGGGTTGCTCGCCCGCCAGGCTCCAGCCAAACGTGGTGGTGCCGACGAACAGGCACAGTGCTGGGATCAAGGCCAACGCCAACAGGCGCGGCAGGTATTGTTGCGGGTGGGCTTCCTCGGCGCGGCGGATATCCAACCAGGCGTCGGCAGGGTGGGTGAAAAGCTTGAGCAAGGGGCTGTTCATGGCGGTTCTCCTGGAGGTGTGCACCTCTTTTTTATGGAGGCTCGCAGGTAACAGGGGTTCAGCCGGTGTTGCCGCCGCCCATCGAGTCATTGCAGCTCAAGCAGCAGGTTGATACCTCCGTCGCCACACTTGCCGTGGTCTCTGACGACGCCGTGGTAGCTACGGCCATCCCAGACGAATGCCACGCTGTGGGCGCGGTCGACCTTCTCGGGCAGGGGGGCAAGGATGTGCAGGCGCAGGGCTGGGCGGCCTTGCAGGTTGATGGCTGCGAGTTGTACGTGGCATTCCACGCTGCGGGCTACGGGGCCGAACAGCGTGTCACGCACGTAGTCCAGTTGCAGCGGGGTACTGGGGGCGGGGCGCGGCATTTTCATGAGTGCGTCGGCCAGGCGAGGGTGGGGTTCCACATTGAACGGGCTCCTTGGGCGAACGTGCATCACTCTTTCGAGAGGCAAACTGCCAGGACGTTCAAAGTTTCTTTGCCGAATATGACAGTTTGCCATGGGCCGCCTCAGGGTTGCCGTTCAGCCACTGCTCTCAAGGTCTTGAGCGTTACCATAGGCGCGTCGATCACAAAGCGGTTGGCGACCCAGCCAGGAACCGCGCCAGCGGGGTCGGCTTGCAGTTGATAGATAACCTCGGTGTGTTGATCGCCCAGCGGGCGGAAAGTCCATTCGCCGCTAAGCTGGCGTACCCGGATCAACCCGGGCTCGGCCGGCAGCTTGTCTGGCTCGGCGCTCAGGTGGCGCACCAAAGTGCCATCATCCAGGCGCTCGCTGCGCACTCGCAGTACCATGTCGCGGGGCTGTGCTGGCCAGGGCAGGGCGGTGGTGAGATAGACCCAGGTACTGTCACCCTCCACCGCCAGCAGGCGCATGCTTTCGCAGGCGTACAGCCATTTACAGGCCACCCGCAGGTTTTCCTGAAGGTCCACCAGGGTGCGTACGCTGGCCTTGATGCGCGCCACGCCGCGAAATTGCTGGTAGGGGGAGCCGGGTACGTCGCTGAGGTACACCTCTACGCCGTGTGCCTGGCTTTCCAGGTGCCAGGCTTCGCCGCGCGCGGTGCTGGCGATCAACATCAGGAGCAGGAAAGGCAGCAAACGAGGCATGGGGAAGGCCCTTGGCCGCAGGAGCCTTGAGTATGCGCGGCAAAGCAAAAGCCCGCCATTGAGGCGGGCGTTTGACTAGACAACCGGGCTCAACGCTGAGGGTTCAGGGTCAGGTGCACGTGGCGGTTGACGTCTTTGTACAGCAGGTAGCTGAACGGGCCTGGACCACCGGCATAGCAGGCTTGCGGACAGAAGGCGCGCAGCCACATGAAGTCGCCGGCCTCGACCTCGACCCAGTCCTGGTTCAGGCGATACACCGCCTTGCCTTCGAGTACATACAGGCCGTGTTCCATCACGTGGGTCTCGGCGAACGGGATCACCCCGCCCGGCAGGAAGGTCACGATGTTCACGTGCATGTCATGGCGCATGTCGGCCATGTCGACGAAACGGCTGGTAACCCAGCGGCCTTCGGTGCCTGGCATCTCGATGACCGTGGCGTTGTCGCGGTGGGTGACGAACGATGGCGGCACATCCAGGCCTTCGACTTTCTGGTAGTGCTTGCGCAGCCAGTGGAAGGTGACGTTGGCCTTGCTGTGGTTGCGCAGACTCCACTCGGCGCCAGGGGCGATGAACGCGTAGCCGCCGGGTTGCAGGGTGTGTGGCTTGCCTTCCAGGGTGATGTCCAGCTCGCCTTCAACCACGAACAGCACGGCTTCGGCGTTAGGGTCCAGCTCGGGGCGCTCGCTACCGCCTTCAGGGGCGACTTCGACGATGTACTGCGAGAAGGTTTCGGCAAAGCCACTGAGCGGACGGGCGATGACCCACATGCGCATCTTGTCCCAGAACGGCAGGTGGCTGGTGACGATGTCACGCATCACGCCCTTGGGGATCACGGCATAGGCTTCGGTGAACATGGCACGGTCAGTCAGCAGCTCGGTTTGAGCCGGGTGCCCACCGTGGGGGGCGAAGTAGGAGGATTTCGACATGGACAGTCTCGACTTGTTGTTCTCTCCCCGTGCCGGAAGCCACACCAGCCGGTGCGGCGCAGGGGATGCGAGAACAGCATAGAGGTGCGCATGTCCCATCCACAAATTAAATGTTGGAATACCCGGTATTTGCTGGCTAAATGCGAACTTGGCGTCCGGCATGGCCGTCCCGCAGACGGTCTCCCTGGCCGAACAGCTTGTGGCGCAAGGTGCCGTCTTCATAGGCCAGGGGGTAGCGACCGCGACGTTGCAGTTCAGGTACCAACCGTTCGACCACTTCGCGCAGGTCGTCTGGCTGCACGGCGTAGGTGAGGTTGAAACCGTCGACGCCAGTCTGGTCGAGCCAGGCTTCCAGCTGGTCCGCCACCTCGCTCGCCGAGCCGATGAGCACCGGGCCCCGTCCACCGAGGCCGACGAATTCGGCGGCCTCGCGCACGCTCCAGCGGCGGTTCGGGTCGGCGGCAGTGAAGGCTGCCAGGGCGGCGCGGCCGGCGTCGTTCTCCAGGTACTCGATGGGCGAGTCCGGGTCGAGCCCGGCGAAGTCGATGCCGGTCCAGCCCGACAGCAAGGCCAGGGCGGCATCCAGATCGACGTAGCGGCGGTACTCGGCGAAGCGTGCCTGGGCCAGCTCGTGGGTCTCGGCGACGATCAGCAGTGCCTGGGCATAGATCAGTACCTCCTCGCGCCCACGCCCGGCCTCTTCGCAAGCCTTGCGGATACCGTCGGAGTAACGGCGCAGCACAGTGGGTGTCGGCCCGCTGATGAACACGCATTCGGCATGACGCGCGGCGAACTGCTGGCCGCGCGCCGAGGCGCCAGCCTGGAACAGCACCGGCGTGCGCTGGGGCGAGGGCTGGCACAGGTGCATGCCGGGCACCTGGAAATGCTCGCCATGGTGGCGAATAGGGTGTACGCGCGAGGGTTCGATATAGCGGCCGGTCTCGCGCTCGAGCAGCACCGCGTCATCGTCCCAGCTGTGCTCCCAGAGCTTGTACAGCACTTCCAGGTATTCTTCGGCCAGGTCGTAGCGTTGGTCATGGCCGAGCTGGCGCGCAAGGCCCAGGTTGCGGGCGGCGCTGTCAAGGTAGCCGGTGACGATGTTCCAGCCGACCCGGCCATCGCTCAGGTGGTCCAGCGTGGACATGCGCCGGGCGAACGGGTAGGGGTGTTCGTAGGTGAGCGAGAAGGTCACGCCGAAGCCCAGGTTGCGGGTCACGCCCGCCATCGCCGGCACCAGCAGCAGCGGATCGTTGACCGGCACCTGCACCCCGCCGCGCAACGCCGCCTCGGGGCCGCCCTGATAGACATCGTAGATACCCAGCACATCGGCGATGAACAGCGCATCGAACAGGCCTTGCTCGAGCAACTGGGCCAGATCGGTCCAGTACGTCAGGCGGTTGAACTGCTCGCTGGTATTGCGCGGGTGGCGCCACAGGCCAGGTGACTGGTGACTGGCGGCATTCATGCTGAAGGCGTTGAAGCGGATCGGGCGCGGCATGACGGTTCCTCAGGGCAGCACGGCACTTGGGTAGACCGCATCGGCCACCTGCAGCTTGCGTGGAATAAGGCCAAGGCCCTGGAAGGTGTCGGCCAGTTTCTGCTGCTCGGCGATGATCTGTGGGGTAATGGCGACGGCATTGTAGTTGCGCCGCTCGCTGGCCACTTGCAGCACGTCGGCGCCGATGCCCAGCTGCGGGGCAAGCAGCGCGGCGACTTCGGCGGGCTTGGCATTGGCCCACAAGGTGACCTTGGACAGCTCGGTAAAGAAGGTCTTGAGCCACTCGCGGTGCTGGTCGGCGAATGTTGCGGTGGACAGGTAGAAGGTGCGGTTGTTGGACAGCCCGGTGCCGTCACGCAGGTTCTTTAGCCCCGGCTGTCGCTCGGCGGCTGCCAGGAACGGATCCCACAGGGTGACCGCCTCGACGCTGCCCGATTGCAAGGCAGCCACGGCATCGGCGGCGTTGTTGACGTAGGCGGGGGTAATGTCCTGGTAGCTCAGGCCGGCTTGTTGCAAGGCAACGGCCAGCAGGTACTGGGCATTCCAGCCGCGCCCGGTGGCCACGCGCTTGCCTTTGAGGTCCTGGACCGAGTTGATGTGGTCCTGTTCACGCACGACCAGGCCGATACCTTTGGGGTAGGGTTGCTCGGCGGCCAGGTAGACCACCGGCTTGCCGGCTGCCTGGGCGAACACCGACGGCGCGTCGGCGGCGTGCCCCAGATCGATGGCACCGGTGCTGAGGGCCTCGAGTACCTGTGGACCGGCGGCGAATTCGTGCCAGCTGACCTTCACCCCCTGGGCTGCCAGCGCCTTGTCCAGCGCGCCGCTGCTCTTGAGGATATTGATGCTGTTGAATTTCTGGTAGCCGATGCGCAGGGTCTTGGCTTCATCGGCCAAGGCTTCGGACCACGGCAACAGGGCGCTGGCGGCGCTGGCCAGCAGAGCGCCGACCAGCAGGCGGCGCAGGGGTGAGAAGGCACGGGCGGTCACGGGAGCAGCTCCTTGGAGGGGATGGAAAGGTTTCATCCAGCCTAAGGAGATGACAGGGGCCTTTCAATTTTTTTATTCCATTTTGTTAGATTATTTTCTTATTTTTATATCCATTTACTTTATGTGCGGGGTCGGCTCGACAAGCGTCGCCGAGGTCGCGGCCATTGCTGCGTCACAATTATCCCACCCAGCAGGGACTCGCCAAGGAATACTGCGCCGACCAGCCCGGCAGAGGGCATTTGCCGCAGGTTGTGTCGGCGCGGCACACTGGCGTCTTCGCAACGAGGAGCACGGCATGTCACTTTCGCATACCACGTTCACCTCCCGCCTGCTGGTCGATGCCGGCATTGGTCCGGGCATGCGTGTGCTCGATGTGGGCTGTGGTGGCGGCGATGTGAGCTTCCTGCTGGCCGAGCTGGTCGGCTGCGACGGGGCAGTGGTGGGTATCGACCAGTCGGCAGCGATGCTGGAGCGGGCGGGCCAGCGGGTGCCGGCCCCTGGTGCGGTCATGCCGACCTTCATGGGCTGCGACTTGCATGCCGTGCCCGCGTCCCTTGGGCTGTTCGATGCCATTGTCGGACGCCGGGTGCTGATGTACCTGCCTGATGCGGTGAAGGCCGTGCGTGGGCTTGCGCGGCTGTTGCTGCCAGGCGGAGTCATGGCGTTCCAGGAGCACGACACCACCCTGGCCCCGGCAAGCCTCGATACCTTCCCCTTGCACCGTAAGGCGCAGAAGTGGCTCCAGCGGATGCTCGAACGGGAAGGGGCCGATTTGCACATCGGCTTCAACCTGCATCGGATCTTTACCCAGGCCGGGTTGCAGGTGGACGACCTGCGTGCCGAATGCCTGGTGCAGACGCCGGAGAACGCCTATGGCCTGGGCCAGATCATCCAGGCTTGCCTGCCGCGTATCGTCGGCCTGGGCGTGGCCACGGCGCGCGAGGTGGGCATCGAGACCTTGCAGGCACGGCTGGACGCCGAGCGCCTGCAATCCCAGGGCATCTACATCGGCGACCTGGCCTTTGGAGTGTCGGCGTACAAACCGTGATAGCGCCGAGCTGTGGCGTTATACTCGCGGCCTGTTCGACTGATATCCGAGTAAAACGATGGGTCTTTCCGCTACCGCCACACCTGAACCGCGCCGTATCGGCGCCCCCTTGATCGCGCTGGGCCTGTTGCTGGCTGGGGCGTTCTTTCTCAACCTCAACGCCGGGTTCAAACAGGTACTGCTGCTGCTCGTCGGCGCAGCCCTGGGCCTGACGCTGTATCACGCCGCGTTCGGTTTCACCTCGGCCTGGCGAGTGTTTATCACCGAGCGTCGCGGGGCCGGCCTGCGGGCGCAGATGGTCATGCTGGCACTGGCGGTGCTGCTGTTCTTCCCGGCGCTGTCGACTGGCAGCCTGTTCGGTACCCCGGTCACCGGGTTGGTGGCGCCGCCGGGTGTCTCGGTTGTGTTCGGCGCGTTCATCTTCGGCATTGGCATGCAACTGGGCGGTGGATGCGCCTCGGGCACGCTGTTCACGGTGGGTGGCGGCAATGCGCGCATGCTGGTGACCCTGCTGTTCTTCATCATCGGCTCGGTGACCGCTACCCACCACGCCGACTGGTGGTTCGCGTTGCCGTCGTTTCCCGCCACCTCCATCGTCAAGGCCTGGGGTGTGGCCCCGGCATTGCTGGCGAGCCTGGCGTTGTTCGCCGCCATCGCCTGGGCGACCGTGCTGCTGGAAAAGCGCCGCCACGGCACCCTCGAAGTCGCGTCGAACAGCGAGCACCAGGGCCTGCGCCGCTTCCTGCGTGGCCCTTGGCCGCTGGTTTGGGGCGCTATTGCCCTGGCGTTGCTTAACTACGCTACCCTGGCCCTGGCCGGTCGCCCCTGGGGTATCACCTCGGCCTTTGCCCTGTGGGGCGCCAAGACCTTGAATGGGTTGGGTGTCGACGTTGGCAGCTGGGCGTTCTGGCAGATGCCGGCCAACGCCAAAGCTCTGGCCGCGCCGCTGTGGCAGGACATCACCACGGTGATGGACATCGGTATCGTGCTGGGTGCGTTGCTGGCGGCGGGCCTGGCGGGCCGCTTCGCGCCGAGTCTGAAGATTCCCCTGCCATCGCTGGTGGCCGCAGTGCTCGGCGGCTTGCTGCTCGGCTATGGCTCGCGCCTGGCGTACGGCTGCAACATCGGCGCGTACTTCAGCGGCATCGCCTCGGGCAGCGTGCACGGCTGGCTGTGGCTGGTGGCTGCCTATGCGGGCAACATGGTCGGTGTCAGGTTGCGCCCGCTGTTTTTTGCGGGTGAGCGTCGTGCGCCGGTCCTGAGCGGCTGCTGATTCGGCTCGGCCTTGGCGCGGGGTATCGCGCCAGGGCCATCAGCAGGGAAGCCATTTCGTAGGGTGGCGGGTTGATTGTTCTGCTGAAAATTCAATCTTGGCTGCTGGATGAGGTTTTCTTCTTAACATGTTGATATGAAAGGATTTGTCTCGCCTTCCGTTGCGTGGCTTTCTTAGCAAGTCGCTTTCAATTATCTGTGTAAGTTACTGTTTTTATTGGGCTATCGTTTAGCCACTGCGTGTTGCGCACATTGCTCGAAGTACGTCTTCTTGATGGCTGCCGGCTTGAGCTTCGAACGGCTGTTGTAGGTCTGTTCAGTGATGCCGAACGCGGTCATGCGCATCCACGGCTTGGGGAATTTCCGCGCCTGCAGCTTCTTGCGGGTGGCATACAGCGTTACCCCGGAAAGCTTGGCCTGTTGGGCTTCAGCGGCAATCTGCGAGCCCCATCCACACACCTGGCGCTCGCTCTGGCTCAGGGCGCGGGCCTGGACGCTGAAGGCGGTGGCTGCCAGCAAGCAGCCGGCGACAGTAGCTAGAAACATTCGCATGTTGCTGTCCTAAGCATCTGAAGGAGAAGGGAGTTTGCCTTCGCTTCCAATGCCTGGGGGCCAGCAAATTGCCGCCAGTCTTGGCCCGCGGCTTATCCCGGTACCGCTGGCGGCTCATTCCGTACAGGTCGCACAGTCCGAACGCAGTGGGCAGCAGGTTTCCGACCGGGTAGCGGTCATTGGATGTCGCCGAGCAGGCAGCAGGCAGCAGGCAGCAGGCAGCAGGCAGCAGGCAGCAGGCAGCAGGCAGCAGGCACTGGGCATCCTTGCCCTTATGCTGGTGGCCTCCAAGGGCGCGGCGGTGGTGTGGGCGCAGCTTCGTGGCGTTCGCCACACGCTGCGCTGTGAGTGAAAGCCGAAATCCCTGGCTGATGTATGTGATCGTACAACTGCTTGCGCTATGATGTCGTTTCTCTTACCCAGCGAAATCGACAGGCATGACAGAGCAGCAGTTACAGGCAAGGACACGACGCAAGCCGCGCAGTCTGGCTCAGGAACTGGTCTCGGTATTGACCGAGCGTATCCGCAGCGGGCAGCTCAAGCGCGGCGACAAGTTGCCGACCGAGTCGCAGATCATGGCCGAGGAAGGCGTCAGCCGCACGGTGGTGCGCGAGGCCATCTCGCGTCTGCAGGCGGCCGGGCAGGTGGAAACCCGCCACGGCATCGGCACCTTCGTGCTGGATGCACCGAGCACCGGCGGGTTCCGCATCGACCCGGCCACCGTCGTCACCTTGCGCGAGGTGATGGCGGTACTGGAGCTGCGTATTGCCCTTGAGGTGGAGGCGGCGGGCCTGGCCGCGCTGCGACGCAGCGACGAGGAACTGGCCGGCATGCGTGCCGCACTCGATGAGCTCAGCGAAGGCGCTGCCCATGCCTCCGACGTGGTTTCGGCAGATTTCCTCTTCCACCTGCGTATCGCCCAGGCCAGCGGCAACCATTATTTCGCCGACATCATCAATCACCTGGGTACCAGCATCATTCCCCGCACCCGACTCAATTCGGCGCGCATTGCCCATGACGATCAGGCGCACTACATGAGCCGGCTGAGCCACGAACACGAAGCGATCTTCGAAGCCATCGCTCGGCGCGACGGCGAGGGCGCGAAAATGGCCATGCGCATGCACCTGGCCAATAGCCGGGAGCGCTTGCGCCAGGCCCACGAGGCGGCTGAGGCGCAAACTGCCTGAAGTCCGACACCGTTGATTGTTTCGGAGATCGAAACGATCAATTGTGTGTTGTACCGATTCTCTGCGCGCCCTGAACGAGTGAGGATAGCTTCATCCTCTTCACACTTGCGCAGGTGCCGCCATGAACAAGCCCCCGGTCAATGATACCCCTTCGGCCTGGCATGAAGGCGAGTTACGCCTGCAGGGCTTCGTTGGCGCAGTCGAGCGCATGGAAGGCATCGGCAAGACCCAGATGGCCCGGGACTTCATGCCCGACCAGCATCGTGAATTCTACGGGCAATTGCCCTTCGTGGTACTGGGCAGCGTCGACCCCAACGGCGATGCCTGGGCCACTTTGCGCGCCGGCCAACCTGGCTTCATGCACTCGCCAGAGCCCCGTCGCCTGGTCCTGGACCTGCCGCGGGAGCCCGCCGACCCGGCGGACGCTGGCCTTGAAGACGGCCATGGCGTCGGCATGCTCGGGATCGAGTTGCACACCCGCCGGCGCAACCGCCTCAACGGCAATGTGCGACGCTCCCGCGCCACGGGCTTCGAGATCATTCCTACCCAGGCCTACGGCAACTGCCCGCGCTACATCCACCTGCGCCGCTATGCCTTCGACGATTCTGCGCCCGGCCCGGTGAGCGAGTCGTCCACGCTCGAGGCGGCTGACCGCGCGATGATCCAGGCCGCCGATTCGTTCTATGTCGCTTCCTATGTCGAGCGCGATGGCGTGCGCCAGGTGGATGTCTCGCATCGCGGCGGCAAGCCAGGCTTCGTGCACATCGGCGAGGACGGCACGCTGACCGTGCCGGACTTCAACGGCAACCTGTTCTTCAACACCCTGGGCAACATGGTGGTGAACCCGCGGGCGGGCCTGGTGTTCGTCGACATGCGCAGCGGCGACTTGCTGCAAATCACCGGTAGCACCGAAGTGCTCATGGATGACCCCGAAACCCAGGCATTCGTCGGTGCCGAGCGCATGTGGCGCTTGCGCCCGCAGCGGGTGATACGCCGTCCTGGCGGCTTGCCGTTGCGTTGGGTGGACATGGACGACGGCATTTCGCCCAACGCCTTGATGACCGGCAGCTGGGAGGACATGCAGGCGCGCCTGAAGGCTGCCGTGCTGCAGAATGCCTGGCGCCCGTACCGGGTGGTTCAGGTGGTCGACGAGAGCGAGCACATCCGCTCGTTCCACCTGCAACCCGACGACGATGCCGGGCTGCCTGTGCGCCTGGCCGGCCAGCACCTGCCGATACGGGTGCGGGTCGCTGGCGAGCAGGCAGCGCTGGTGCGTACCTATACGTTGTCCAACGGACCGTCCGATACCCAGCTGCGCATCAGCGTGAAGCGCGAAGGCGTGGTTTCCACCCATTTGCACGAACAGCTCAAGGTCGGCGACCTGGTCGAGGCCAAGGCGCCGGCCGGCGCCTTCACCATCGACCCGCGCGTGCGTCGCTCGGTGGTGATGCTGGCGGCCGGCGTGGGTGTCACCCCGGCACTGGCCATGGCGCGGCACTTGGTACACGAAGGTCGGCGCACCCAATACCGGCGTCCGACATGGCTGCTGCAAGCGGCCTCGAACAAGGCGCAACTGGCGTTCCAGGATGAGTTCGCCGGGCTGGTTGGCGCATCGGCCGGCACACTGCGCCATGTGCGCCTGCTCAGCGATGCCACGGGCGCCAAGCCGGGGGTGGATTTCGACCTCGAGGGCCGCATGAGCATCGAGCTGCTGCGCCAGTTGCTGCCGTTCGACGACTACGACTTCTACCTGTGCGGCCCGCAGGGCTTCATGCAGCAGATGTACGACGGCCTGCGCGACCTGAACATCGATGATGCACGTATCCATGCCGAGGCGTTCGGACCGTCGAGCCTCACGCGGCGCAAGAGCCAAGCGACAGCGACAGTGGAGCTGGCGCCGGTGGCGGCCGAGTCGGTACCGGTACTGTTCATGGATTCAGCCAAGGAGGCGCGCTGGAACCCGGGGGAGGGCTCGTTGCTGGAGCTTGCCGAACAGCGCGGCCTTGAGCCGTCCTTCGGTTGCCGTGGGGGTTCTTGCGGGAGTTGCCGCACGCGTGTGCTCAAGGGCGCGGTTACCTACGCCGAGGCACCGGAGTTCGAAGTGGCAGAAGGGGAGGCTTTGATTTGCTGTGCAGTGCCGGCCGCAGGAGTCGAGGCGTTGCACCTGGACTTGTGAGCGAAAGCGGGTGGCCGTTGTCGGCCACCCGCAAGTCGGCGATCAGAGCGCCGCGTCACTCCACTGGCCATTGACCAGGCGGCGCAGTTTCAGCGGGTTGCTGTCACGCAGCGCCTCAGGCAGCAGGGCCTGCGGGTAGTTCTGGTAGCACACAGGGCGCAGGAAGCGATCGATGGCCAGGGTGCCGACCGAGGTGCCACGGCTGTCGGAAGTGGCTGGGTATGGGCCGCCGTGAACCATGGCATCGGACACTTCCACGCCGGTCGGGTAGCCGTTGACCAGGATACGACCGACTTTCTCTTCCAGCAGCGGTACCAGCCAGGCGAAGGCTTCGAAGTCTTCCGCTTCACCGATCAGCGTCGCGGTCAGCTGGCCACGCAGGCCGAGCAGGGCCGCGCGCAGTTGCGCATTGTCCTGCACCTCGACGGCCACGGTGGTCGGGCCGAAGACTTCTTCTTGCAGCAGCGGGTCAGCATCGACCAGCAGACGGGCGTCGGCCTTGAACAACTGGGCACGGGCCTGGTTGCCGTCCTGCGCCTGGCCAGCCAGGTGCTGGATGCCGGGGTGGGCATGCAGGTGCTCCAAGCCACCGGCGTAGCTGCGCAGGCCGCCGGCGTTGAGCAGGGTCTGCCCGGGCTGGGCGTCCAGTTGCTGGCCGAGGTCGGCGAGCAGTTGGCTGAACTGTGGCGATTGCAGGCCGATCACCAGGCCGGGGTTGGTACAGAACTGGCCAGCGCCGAGGCAAACCGAACCTGCCAGTTCGCGGGCGATGGCGTCGCCACGCTTGGCCAGCGCGCCCGGCAGGACGATCACTGGGTTGATGCTGGACATCTCGGCGAACACCGGGATCGGTTGCGGGCGCTCGGCCGCCATGCGGCACAAGGCATCGCCACCGCGCAGCGAACCGGTGAAACCTACGGCCTGGATGGCCGGGTGCTTGACCAGCCACTCGCCCACGCCACCGCCGAAGACCATGTTGAACACGCCCTTGGGCATGCCGGTGCGCTCGGCGGCGCGGATGATTGCGCAGCCGACCAGGTCGGCGGTGGCCATGTGGCCGCTGTGCGCCTTGAACACCACCGGGCAACCGGCGGCCAGGGCGGCAGCGGTATCGCCACCGGCGGTGGAGAATGCCAGGGGGAAGTTGCTGGCGCCGAACACGGCAACCGGGCCGACGCCGATGCGCATCTGGCGCAGGTCGACGCGTGGCAGCGGCTGGCGCTCGGGCAGGGCCAGGTCGATGCGCGCGCCAAGGAAGTCGCCGCGGCGCAGCACCTGGGCGAACAGGCGCATCTGGCCGCTGGTGCGGCCGCGCTCACCCTGGATACGTGCAGCGGGCAGGGCGGTTTCACGGCAGACGATGGCGACGAAGCTGTCATCGAGTTCGTCCAGTTCGGCGGCGATGGCGTCGAGGAATTCGGCGCGACGGGCAGGCGGCAACTGGCGATATTCGGCGAAGGCGGCGGCAGCGGCCCGGGCGGCCTGGTCGACTTCGGCCTCGGTGGCCTGGATGAAGCTGTAGGGCAGGGCCTCGCCGGTGGTGGCGTCCAGGCTCTGCAGGCGTTGGTCGCCAGCGGCGCTGCGCTGGCCGGCGATGAAGTTGTGGCCGAGGATCTCTGGCATGGGGTGCTCCTGTTGGCTCGAGAGTGAAATGAACGGAGTGACTAGCCACCTGTAGGCGCGGGGCTAGTCCGCTCCCACAGGGTGTGCATGGGTCAAAAGGTTTCAGGTAATCGGTGCCGGGTTGAACAGGGTGATGTCGTTGTGCAGCTTATGCTGCTCGGCCCAGGTCTTCTTGCGACCGCTGGCCACGTCCAGGTAATAGTGGAACAGCTCCCAGCCTAGCGCCTCGATGCTCGAGCGGCCGCTGGCGATACGCCCGGCGTCGATGTCGATCAGGTCGGGCCAGCGCTGGGCAAGCTCGGTGCGGGTGCATACCTTCACCACGGGCGCCATGGCCAGGCCGTACGGCGTGCCGCGACCGGTGGTGAACACGTGCAGGTTCATGCCGGCGGCCAGCTGCAAGGTGCCGCAGACGAAGTCGCTGGCCGGTGTCGCGCAGAAGATCAGGCCCTTGCGGTCGACGCGCTCGCCTGGGCCAAGCACGCCCTGGATGGCGCCGCTGCCAGATTTGACGATCGAACCCAGGGATTTCTCGACGATGTTCGACAAACCGCCTTTCTTGTTGCCAGGGGTGGTATTGGCGCTGCGGTCGGCAGCGCCCTGTTGCAGGTAGCGGTCGTACCAGTCCATCTCGCGCACCAGCGCTTGCGCCACCTCCGGGGTTTCGGCGCGGGAGGTGAGCATGTAGATGGCATCGCGCACTTCGGTGACTTCCGAGAACATCACCGTGGCGCCGGCACGAACCAGCAGGTCCGAGGCATAGCCCAGCGCCGGGTTGGCGGTGATGCCGGAAAATGCATCGCTGCCGCCGCACTGCATGCCCAGGATCAACTCGCTGGCCGGCACGCTTTCGCGGCGGCGCTGGTCGAGCTTCTTCAGGCGGGTTTCTGCCAGTTCCATGATCTGCTCGACCATTTCCACGAAGCCCAGCTTGGCGTCCTGCAGGCGGTACAGCCAGGGGTCGCTGAGGTCGACCGAGGGGTCGTTCTCGTGCATCACCTGCTCGGCCTGCAACTTCTCGCAGCCCAGGCTGATGACCAATGCTTCGCCGCCCAGGTTGGGGTTGCGCGCCAGGTTGCGTACGGTGCGAATCGGGATATAGGCGTCACGGGCGTTGATCGCCACGCCGCAGCCGTAGCTGTGGGTGAGGGCGACCACGTCGTCGACGTTGGGGTACTTGGGCAGCAGTTCTTCGCGAATGCGCTTGACGGCTTGGTCCAACACGCCGGTGACGCACTGCACGGTAGTGGTGATGCCGAGGATGTTGCGGGTGCCGACGGTGCCGTCGGCGTTGCGATAACCCTCGAAGGTGAAACCTTCGAGCGGCGGCTGGGCGGCGGGCACGGCATCGCAGCGCGGCAGGCTGTCTAGCTCGGGTGCGGCCGGCATGGCCAGTTGGGTTTCCTGTACCCAGCTGCCCTGGCGCAGGTCTTCCAGGGCATAGCCGATGATTTGCCCGTAGCGGCGCACGGCCTCGCCCTTGGCGATGTCGACGGTGGCCACCTTGTGGCTTTGCGGTACGCCTTCGACCAGGGTCAGGCCGTCGGCGAAACGTGCACCTTCACCCAGCCCGCCATCGTTGACCACGACCACGACATTGTCGTCATCGTGCAGGCGCACGTAGCGGGGCGATTCGGAGTGTTCGATCAACTGCATGGTGGTGCCCTTCCAATTATCTCTCAGGCTATTCATCCGCCCGTACCCGGCCAGGGCCGGGTACGGGCGTGTATGACTCAGGGACGCGAGCCTGCCAGTTCGCTGCCGGCGGGCGAGAGGCTTTCAGTCGAGGCGTCCTCGCGTAACTCGATACGCTTGATCGGTCCGACGATCACCAGGTAGCTGAACACCGCCACCAAGGCGTTGGCGCCAACGTACACCAGGGCCCATTTGAACGAGCCGGTGGCGCTGATGATGTAGCCGATGACGATTGGGGTGGTGATCGAGGCGATATTGCCGAAGGTGTTGAACAGGCCACCGGACAAGCCAGCGATCTGCTTGGGCGAGGTGTCGGCCACCACGGCCCAGCCCAGGGCGCCGATGCCTTTGCCGAAGAAGGCCAGGGTCATGAAGCCTACGACCATCCACTCGGCGTCGACATAGTTGCAGAAGACCATTGTGGTCGACAGCAACAGGCCGCAGACGATCGGCAGCTTGCGGGCGAAGGTCAGGGTATGGCCGCGACGCAGCAGCCAGTCGGACAGCACGCCGCCCAGTACACCGCCTATGAAGCCGCAAATGGCCGGCAGGGAGGCGATGATGCCCGCCTTGAGGATGGTCATGCCGCGTTCCTGCACCAGGTACACCGGGAACCAGGTGAGAAAGAAGTAGGTAATGGCGTTGATGCAGAACTGGCCCAGGTACACGCCCAGGAGCATGCGGCTGGTCAGCAGTTGCTTGACGTAGCCCCATTTCGGGCCGTCGTTGGCGCGTTTCTGGTCCATGTCCACCAGGCCGCCACCCTGCTCGATGTGCTCGAGTTCGATTTGACCGATGCGCGGGTGCTGGCGCGGGTTGTAGATGGTCTTGAGCCAGATGCCCGAGAACACGATACCCAGCGCGCCCATCACCACGAACACGTGTTCCCAGCCGAAGCTGTAGACGATCCAGCCCATCAATGGCGCGAACAGCGCCGTGGCAAAGTACTGCGCCGAGTTGAAGATCGCCGAGGCCGTGCCGCGTTCGGCGGTCGGGAACCAGGCCGCGACGATCCGGGCGTTACCCGGGAAAGACGGGGCTTCGGCAAAACCGACGAGAAAGCGCAGGGTGAACAGGGTGACTACCGCCCAGGCCACCGGCATGCCGCCGACGAAGCCTTGCAGCAGGGTGAACAGCGACCAGGTGAAGATACTGAACGCGTAGACGTTCTTGGAGCCGAAGCGGTCCAGCAACCAGCCACCGGGAATTTGCCCAGCCACATAGGCCCAGCCGAAGGCGGAGAAGATGTAGCCAAGGGTGACGGCGTCGATGCCAAGGTCTTTCTGCAGGCTGGAGCCTGCAATTGCGATGGTGGCGCGGTCTGCGTAGTTGATCGTGGTCACCAGGAACAGCATGAACAGGATCAGGTAGCGCACATGCGTCTTTTTAGTCGCTTGCATGCTGGGTACTCCCACTATTTATTTTTGTGCGGGCGGATCGAATTGTAAGCCGGGGCGCTGTCAGGCGCCCCGGCGGCGGCATTGGCAGGCCGCGTTGTCGCGTGCTTATTGCGGGCCCATCTTGTCCATCAGGGCAGCGAGCATTTCATACTCTTCGGCGGTCAGGTCGGTCAGCGGGGTGCGCACCGGGCCTGCGTCATAGCCGGCGATCCTGGCGCCTGCCTTGACGATGGACACGGCGTAGCCCGACTTGCGGTTACGAATGTCCAGGTAGGGCAGGAAGAAATCGTCGATCAGCTTGGCGACAGTGGCGTGATCGTCGCGGGCGATGGCGTGGTAGAAGTCCATCGCGGTCTTCGGCACGAAGTTGAACACGGCGGAGGAGTAGACCGGCACGCCGAGTGCCTTGTAGGCAGCAGCATACACTTCGGCGGTAGGCAGGCCACCCAGGTAGCTGAAGCGATCGCCCAGGCGGCGGCGGATCGACACCATCAGCTCAATGTCGCCCAGGCCGTCCTTGTAGCCGATCAGGTTCGGGCAGCGCTCGGCCAGTTGCTCGAGCAGGGCAGCGTTCAGGCGGCAGACGTTACGGTTGTAGACCACCACGCCGATGTTCACCGACTTGCATACCGCCTCTACGTGGGCGGCAACGCCGTCCTGGCTGGCTTCGGTCAGGTAATGCGGCAGCAGCAACAGGCCCTTGGCACCCAGGCGCTCGGCTTCCTGGGCGTACTCGATGGCCTGGCGGGTGGAGCCGCCGACGCCCGCGAGGATTGGCACCGATTTGGCGCAGGTGTCGACTGCGGTCTTGATCACCTGGCTGTACTCGCTGGCGGCCAGGGAGAAGAACTCGCCAGTACCACCGGCCGCGAACAGCGCGCTGGCGCCGTAAGGGGCCAGCCACTCGAGGCGCTTGATGTAGCCGGCAGGGTTGAAGTCGCCCTGGGCGTTGAAGTCGGTGACAGGGAACGACAGCAGGCCGTGGGAAAGGATGGATTGCAGTTCTTGTGGGGTCATTGTTGTAGGCATCCTGTTGGGCGCTTGGAGAAGGTGGAGAACCAAGGTGAGAGGTAAGTTATCGTACAACTATCGGGATGACTAGTCCTCGTGGTGAAATTTTTTTAGGGGAGGGGGTGGCATACGGTGTGGGGTTAATTCGCGGCCAGCCCCGCGGCTACAGGTCATTCGCCGGTCTTGGTGACGGCGTGGGTTCTGGAAGCGCGGGCTTGCCGGCGAAAAGGGGTGGGAGCAGACAGCGCAGGACTTCCGGCGAGCCATAAAGCTCGACAGGTCATCGTATGTCTTTGCACAGAAAAAATGATCGCGGAGACAGGCACACGCCCGCCGCCCGCTTCCACGGGGGTGTTCTGGGACCAGCAGAGGGTGTCCGGGGAAGCAGGGGCGGCCTTGCACCGCCCCGCGATCGAAGCTAACGAAGCGAGGTGTCAGGCCGCCTGGTGGCGCTGACCAGCCTGGCTTTTACCGGCGCGGGCCCGGCATGCATCGCCAAAGGCCTGGAACATCTTGATCGAGTCAGGGTTTTCGGCCGCCTGCCATTCGGGGTGCCACTGCACGGCGAACAGGAAGGGCGAGATGCTCGGTGCATGGATCGCCTCGACCAGGCCATCTTCGGCATGGGCGATCGGCTCCAGGCCTTTGCCCAGGTTGCGCAGGCCCTGGCCATGCAGCGAGTTGACGCGAATCTGGTCGCTGCCGAGGGTCTCGCGCAACCAGCTGCCAGGCTTGATGGTCACGTTGTGAGCCGGTCCGTACTGTACCGCGACTGGGTCTTCGGGGTTTTCGCGGTGGTCGTTGAAGCCGGGTTCGGCATAGACCTTCTGGTAGATGTCGCCGCCCAGGGCCACGTTGATTTCCTGCATGCCCCGGCAGATGCCGAAGATCGGCAGGCCACGGGCAATGGCCAACTGCACCAGGGGGATGTCGAACAGGTCACGGTCCTTGTCCTGGCCCTTGCCGGGGGTTTGGTTTTCCTGGCCGTACAAGGCCGGGTCGATGTTGCTGCCGGCTCCGGTCAGGTAGATGCCATCGGCCATGTCGAGGTAGGCCTCGAGGTCTTCGGTGCCGCAGCAGGTCGGCACCAGGACCGGGATGCAGCCTGCGAACTCGACCAGCGGGGTGATGTATTTGTGGGTCATGACCTGGTAGTCATGGCCTTTGCGCTCTTGGCTGCCCATGGTCATCAGGACGACGGGCTTGCGCAGGGATGGGGTCTTGTTGCCAATGTTGCTGTTGGACATATGTCACCTTGGGACAGGTTCGACCTGTCGTTGTTGTGCAGGTGCGCGGCCTTGAGCCTTGTTTACGCAACCTGTCGTCCCGAGCACTGCCGGCGGGCCGGCGAAGGCCGCGATCCGGTCGGGACATGGTTTCTAGCTTGACAGAGCCGTTCGATATGTCAAACGACTGGCGCGTCGTCATATCCGCTGTTCTTGGGCTTTTTCAGGGCTGCAAGCCATGGCTGGCAAGGGTTTGCCAGGGAGGTCGGTCAATAATATTTAACGATGCAGTCGGCTCATTGCATGGCTGCAATGTATGGCGGGGAGGGCATGGGCAGATTTGACAGCTCCCCGCGCCCAAGTGGAAAGTGCCAGCCATTGCCAACGCTGTAGCCACTCCAATACCTACAAAGGAGCTCCAGATGTCCGCACCTTCCGCCAGCCCCGTCGTACGCGTGCCATTCGCTGAATTGCAGGGGCTGCTGCAGCGTATCTTCGTGCGCCATGGCTGCGCCGAGCAGGTAGCCTCGGTGCTTGCCCACAATTGCACCAGCGCCCAGCGCGATGGGGCGCACAGCCACGGTGTGTTCCGCATGCCCGGCTATGCCTCAACCCTGGCCAGTGGCTGGGTTGACGGCCAGGCCCAGCCTCGGGTCAGCGATGTGGCGCCGGCCTGTGTGCGTGTGGATGCCGCAGGCGGTTTCGCCCAGCCGGCCCTGGCTGCCGCGCGGGCGCTGCTGGTGGAGAAGGCACGTACAGCGGGCATCGCGGTGCTGGCGATTCATAACTCCCACCATTTCGCCGCCCTCTGGCCGGATGTCGAACCCTTCGCCGAAGAAGGCCTGGTGGCGTTGAGCGTGGTCAACAGCATGACCTGCGTGGTGCCCCACGGCGCCCGCAAGCCGCTGTTCGGCACCAACCCCATCGCCTTTGCCGCGCCTTGCGAAGGGAGTGACCCGATCGTCTTCGACATGGCCACCAGTGCCATGGCCCATGGCGACGTACAGATCGCCGCGCGCGAAGGCGAGCAACTGCCCCCAGGCGTTGGCGTGGACGCCGCCGGCGAGCCGACTACCGAGCCCAAGGCGATCCTCGGCGGCGGTGCCTTGCTGCCCTTCGGTGGGCACAAGGGCTCGGCGCTATCGATGATGGTCGAGCTGCTGGCTGCGGCGCTGACCGGCGGGCATTTCTCCTGGGAATTCGACTGGGCCGCGCACCCTGGCGCCAAGACGCCCTGGACCGGTCAGTTGATCATCGTCATTGACCCGAGCAAGGCAGAAGGTGGTCGCTTCGCCCAGCGCAGTCGCGAGCTGGTCGAGCAGATGCAGGCGGCGGGCTTGTCGCGCCTGCCCGGCGAGCGGCGCTTTCGCGAGCGGGCGCGTGCCGAGCGCGAGGGGGTGGCGCTGACCGAGCAACAGCTTCAGGGGCTGCGGGCACTGCTCGATTGAGCGCGGCCTGTACCGCTATGCAACGCTGCATGCGCACTGTGCACATTCAATGATGTTCCTGCGTCGTCACTGCGGGTATTCTCTGGGCAGCCTTTTCCGAACTGTCCTGATCCAAGGAGCTGTGCGCTGTGTTCAAACATGTCGATGCCTATGCCGGCGACCCGATTCTCTCGCTGATGGAGACCTTCAAGGCCGACCCCCGTGCCGACAAGGTCAACCTGAGTATCGGTCTGTACTACGACGAAGCCGGCGTGGTGCCGCAACTGGCGGCGGTGGGCGAGGTGGAGAAGCGCCTGGCAGGCCAGCCCCACGAAGCCTCGCTGTACCTGCCGATGGAAGGCCTGGCCAGCTACCGCCAGGCGATTCAGGCGCTGCTGTTCGGTGCCGACCACCCGGCAGTGACCGGCAAGCGCATCGCCACCGTGCAGACCGTGGGCGGCTCCGGCGCGCTGAAGGTCGGTGCCGACTTCCTCAAGCGCTACTTCCCGCAGTCCGAGGTCTGGGTCAGCAACCCGAGCTGGGACAACCACCGCGCGATCTTCGAAGGCGCGGGCTTCAAGGTGCACACCTACCCGTACTTCGACCAGGCCAGCCGCGGCCTTGACTTCACGGGAATGCTGGCGGCGCTGCAGGGGTTGCCCAAGCAGGCCATCGTGCTGCTGCACCCGTGCTGCCACAACCCCACTGGCGTCGACCTGGACCAGGGTCAATGGCAACAGGTGGTGGAGGTCGTCAAGGCACGCGAGCTGATCCCGTTCCTCGACATCGCCTACCAGGGCTTCGGCGAAGGCCTGGAGCAGGACGCCTATGCCATCCGTGAAATGGCCCGTGCCGGGGTGCCGTGCCTGGTCAGCAACTCGTTCTCCAAGATCTTCTCGCTGTATGGCGAGCGGGTCGGGGGCTTGTCGGTGGTCAGCGACGATGCCGACAGCGCGCAGAGCGTGCTGGGCCAGCTCAAGGCCACGGTGCGCCGCAACTACTCCAGCCCACCCACCTTCGGCGCCCAACTGGTGGCCGGCGTGCTCGGCGATGCGGCGCTCAACGCCCAGTGGGTGGCCGAGGTGGAGGTAATGCGCAAACGTATTCTCGACATGCGCCAGGGCCTGGTCGACCTGCTCGGGCAATTGCTGCCGGGCCAGGATTTCCAGTTCTTCGTACGCCAGCGCGGCATGTTCAGCTACACCGGCCTCAGCGTGGAGCAGGTGCATCGCCTGCGTGACGAGTTCGGCGTATACCTGATCGACAGCGGGCGTATGTGCATGTCCGGCCTGCGTCCAGCCAACCTGCGCCAGGTGGCCGAGGCTATCGCGGCGGTTCAGCCGCGCTGACGGGGTCGCGCCGGGCGCTCTCGGGTGCCCGGCGTCTATTGAAGCACCACCAGCACCCTGTAGCAGCGGGCAAGCCCGCTGCTACAGGGTGCTTCTCGTTTCAAGGTGCACGTAAAAGGTGCAACCACCCCTCGGGAAGTGCTTCCCTGGTGCAACCTTTCGGTGCACAATCGCGCCCCTCTTTTTCGGTTGAGGTGGCGTGATGCTTCTATTACGCCACTCTCAGCCTGTTGCAGTCTTGCGAGTGGAGTTGCACCCGGAATGAATGAGCAGGCCCAAAGCGTCGAGCAACGCTTCGAATCGACCCAGTCCGCCGCCCTCGGCAGTTGGTCCCGTCATGACACCACCTGGATGCTGGGCCTGTTCGGCACGGCCATCGGCGCCGGGACCCTGTTCTTGCCGATCAACGCCGGCCTCGGCGGTTTCTGGCCATTGCTGGTGCTGGCGCTGTTGGCCTTCCCCATGACCTACTTCGCTCACCGCGCGCTCACCCGCTTCGTGCTCTCCGGCCGCGGCGACGGGGATATCACCCAGGTGGTCGAGGAGCACTTCGGCATCAAGGCCGGTGCCTCGATCACCGTGCTGTACTTCTTCGCCATCTTCCCCATCCTGCTTATCTATAGCGTGGCGCTGACCAACACCGTCACCAGCTTCATGGAGCACCAGCTGCACATGGCCCCGCCGCCGCGGGCGATCCTGTCGTTCGTGCTGATCCTCGGGCTGCTGGCGATCGTGCGCTGCGGCGAGCAGGCCACCGTCAAGGTCATGAGCTTGCTGGTCTACCCCTTCATCGTCGCCCTGGCGCTGCTGGCGCTATACCTGGTGCCGCACTGGAACGGTGGCATCCTCGACACCGCCAGCCAGCTGCCGTCGGGTTCGGCCTTCCTGCACACCGTATGGCTGGCGATTCCGGTCATGGTGTTCTCGTTCAACCACTCGCCGATCATCTCGGCCTTTGCAGTCGACCAGAAGCGCCGCTACGGCGTGCATGCCGATGAGCGCAGCGGGCAGATCCTGCGGCGTGCGCACTTGCTGATGGTGGCCATGGTGCTGTTCTTCGTGTTCAGTTGCGTCCTCACCCTGACCAGCGCCCAGCTGGCCGAGGCCAAGGCGCAGAACCTGTCGATCCTGTCGTACCTGGCCAACCACTTCAGCAACCCGGCCATCGCCTTCGCTGCGCCCCTGATCGCCTTCATCGCCATCGCCAAGTCGTTCCTGGGCCACTACATCGGAGCCAGCGAGGGCCTCAAGGGCATCATCGCCAAGACTGGCCTACGCCCAGGCGCCAAGGCCATGGACCGCACTGTCGCCGGCCTGATGCTGGTGGTGTGCTGGGTGGTCGCTACCCTGAACCCGAGCATCCTCGGGATGATCGAGTCGCTGGGTGGGCCGATCCTTGCGGTGCTGTTGTTCCTGATGCCGATGTACGCCATTCGCCGCGTGCCGTCGATGCGCAAGTACAGCGGCGCATTGTCCAATGTCTTCGTGGTGGTGATCGGCCTGGTGGCCTTGAGCTCGGTAGTCTACGGACTGATCCCGCGCTAACGGCACACTGTATGAAAAAGCCCGGGTCGGCATGCGTCATCCGGGCTTTTTGTTGTCAGTGGCAGTAGGCACTCGCACGCCTTCATGCTTAACTCTGGGTCTTTTCCAAACCCGCATAAGGACTTCCGCCATGGCTCAAGTGACTCACAAAGGCAACCCGATCAAGGTCAACGGCGAACTGCCGCAGGTCGGCGCCAAGGCTCCGGCTTTCACCCTGGTCGGTGAGGGCCTGGCCGACAAGTCGCTCAATGACTACGCCGGCAAGCGCAAGGTGCTGAACATCTTCCCAAGCATCGACACCCCGACCTGCGCCACCTCCGTGCGCAAGTTCAACGCCCAGGCCAATGACGTCGCCAACACCGTGGTGCTGTGCGTCTCCGCCGACCTGCCGTTCGCCCAGGCGCGCTTCTGCGGCGCGGAAGGCCTGAACAACGTGAAGAACCTGTCTACCTTCCGCAGCCCCGGCTTCCACGAGCAGTACGGCGTGGCCATCGCCGAAGGCCCGCTGGCGGGCCTGACCGCGCGCGCAGTGGTGGTGCTGGACGAGAACGACAAGGTGCTGCACAGCGAACTGGTCGCCGAGATCGGCCAGGAGCCGAACTACGAGGCGGCGCTGGCTGCCCTGAAGTAAGGGGCGTGTCCCTGCGTTAACATTCTGCATACACCGTGTAACGGCCTGGAAATACTTCCCAGGCCGTTTTCATTTAAAGTTCATCGGTTTAGTAACGTCAGCCCAAGGTAAATCCCTGGTAAAGGCACTTTGCGAAACCTGCACCAGTGCTTATGGTGCAACCTCCCCACATCGCTCTCTGAACAAGGTTCGTTCAAGCCATGCAAGCTTCTGTCTCCCGTTCCCCCCGTCGCTGGCTGTTCGGCCTGCTGATCCTGCTGCTGGTCGCCATGCTGGCCTGGTGGCTGTGGCCCGCCGCGCCGGCTCAAGAGGAAGGGGCTGGGGCCAATCGGCCGGGGCGTGGCGGCCCCATGGGCATGGGGCGTCCGGGTTTCGGCGGCTCCACCGAGCCGGTACCGGTGCGTGTCGAACCCGTGCGCGTGGGTGACTTCCCGCTGTACTTCAAGGCCCTGGGCACGGTGACCGCGACCAACACGGTCAACGTGCGCAGCCGGGTGGCTGGCGAGCTGGTGAAGATCCACTTCAAGGAGGGCCAGCAGGTCAAGGCCGGCGACCTGCTCGCCGAAATCGACCCGCGCCCCTACCGCATCGCCCTGCAACAGGCCGAAGGCACCCTGGCGCAGAACCAGGCGCAACTGAAGAACGCCCAGGTCGACCTGGCGCGCTACAAGGGCCTGTATGCCGAAGACAGCATCGCCAAGCAGACCCTCGACACCGCCGAGGCGCAGGTGGGGCAGTTCCTCGGGCTGGTCAAGACCAACCAGGCCGCAGTCAGCGATGCACGCCTGAACCTCGAGTTCACCCAGATCCGCGCGCCCATCAGCGGTCGCCTGGGCCTGCGCCAGCTCGACCTGGGCAACCTGGTCGCGGCCAACGATACCACCGCGCTGGTGATCATCACCCAGACCGAACCGATCAACGTCGCCTTCACCTTGCCCGAAACGGAACTTGCCACGGTCCTGGAGCGCTACCGCAGTGGCGCCAGCCTGGCGGTGCAAGCCTGGGACCGTGGCGACACCAAGCTGCAATCCACAGGCGTGCTGGGTAGCCTGGACAACCAGATCGACCCCACCACCGGCACCTTGAAGTTCAAGGGCTTCTTCGAGAACAAGGACCACGCCCTGTTCCCCAATCAGTTCGTCAACGTGCGCCTGCTGGCCGACACTCTCAGGCAGGTCACCCTGGCGCCGGCCGCCGCTATTCAGTACGGCAATGACGGCACCTTCGCCTATGTGGTCAACGCCGAAAGCAAGGTCAATATCCGCAAGCTCAAGGTGGGCGCCAGCGACGGTGAGAACAGCGTGATCCTCGAAGGCCTGGCGCCTGGCGACAAGCTGGTGCTCGAAGGCACCGACCGCCTGCGCGAAGGCAGCCCGGTAGAGGTGGTGCAAGACAGCTCGCAAGTACCGACCAGTCCCGGCCAGCACCTGCAAGGCCAGGATGCCAAGGGTGCGGCCAAGGTCGGTGAGTCGGGCAAGGCGGGCGCATGAACATCTCGCGGTTGTTCATCCTGCGACCGGTCGCCACCACGCTGAGCATGCTGGCCATCGTCCTGGCCGGCCTGATCGCCTACAAGCTGCTGCCAGTCGCTGCGTTGCCCCAGGTCGACTACCCGACCATCCGGGTCATGACCCTGTACCCCGGCGCCAGCCCGCAGGTGATGACCAGCGCGGTCACAGCACCCCTCGAGCGCCAGTTCGGGCAGATGCCAGGGCTGACCCAGATGGCTTCGACCAGCTCGGGCGGCGCCTCGGTGCTGACCCTGCGCTTCAGCCTGGACATGAACATGGACGTCGCCGAGCAGCAGGTGCAGGCCGCGATCAACGCCGCCAGCAACCTGCTGCCCAGCGACCTGCCGGCGCCGCCGGTGTACAACAAGGTCAACCCTGCCGATACCCCGGTACTGACCCTGGCGATTTCATCCGCCACCTTGCCGTTGCCCAAGCTCAACGACCTGGTCGACACCCGGGTTGCGCAAAAGCTCGCGCAGATCAGCGGCGTGGGCATGGTCAGCATCGCCGGGGGCCAGCGCCAGGCGGTGCGCATCAAGGTCAACGTCGACGCCCTGGCCGCCAACGGCCTGAACCTGGACGATGTGCGCACCCTGATCGGCGCCTCCAACGTCAACCAGCCCAAGGGCAACTTCGACGGCCCGACGCGTGTGTCGATGCTCGATGCCAACGACCAGCTGCGCTCGCCCGAGGAGTACGCCAACCTTATCCTCGCCTACAACAATGGCGCGCCACTGCGCCTGAAGGACGTCGCCGAGATCGTCGACGGCGCCGAGAACGAGCGCCTGGCGGCCTGGGCCAACCAGAACCAGGCGGTGCTGTTGAACATCCAGCGCCAGCCGGGGGCCAACGTCATCGAGGTGGTCGACCGTATCCAGCAGATGCTGCCGAGCATCACCGACAACCTGCCAGCCGGCCTCGACGTATCGGTGCTCACCGACCGCACCCAGACCATTCGTGCCGCCGTGCGCGACGTGCAGCACGAACTGCTGTTCGCCATCGCCCTGGTGGTGATGGTGACCTTCCTGTTCCTGCGCCGGGTCAGCGCAACGGTCATTCCGTCCATCGCCGTGCCGCTGTCGTTGATCGGTACATTCGCGGTGATGTACCTGGCAGGCTTTTCGATCAACAACCTCACCTTGATGGCCCTGACCATCGCCACCGGTTTCGTGGTGGACGATGCCATTGTCATGCTGGAGAACATCTCGCGGCATATCGAAGAGGGCGAGACGCCGATGCAGGCAGCGCTCAAGGGCGCGCGGCAGATCGGCTTCACCCTGGTGTCGCTGACCCTCTCGCTGATCGCGGTGTTGATTCCGCTGCTGTTCATGGCCGATGTCGTCGGCAGGCTGTTCCGCGAGTTCGCCATCACCCTGGCGGTGGCGATCCTGATTTCCCTGATGGTGTCGCTGACCCTTACCCCGATGATGTGCGCGCGCCTGCTCAAGCGTGAGCCCAAGCCTGAGGAGCAGGGCCGCTTCTACCGCGCCAGCGGCGCCTGGATCGACTGGTTGATCGAGCACTATGGACGTGCCCTGACCTGGGTACTGCGTCACCAACCGCTGACCCTGCTGGTGGCCATCGGCAGCCTGGCGTTGACCGTGTTCCTGTATGTGGTCGTGCCCAAGGGTTTTTTCCCGGTGCAGGACACCGGGGTAATCCAGGGTATTTCCGAGGCGCCCCAGTCGGTCTCGTTCGCCGCCATGAGCGAGCGCCAGCAGGCTCTGAGCAAGGTGATCCTGCAAGACCCTGCGGTGCAGAGCCTGTCGTCCTACATTGGCGTGGACGGCGACAACGCCACGCTCAACAGTGGCCGCCTGCTGATCAACCTCAAGCCCCACGGCCAGCGCGACGTCACCGCCAGCGAAGTGATCGCGCGCCTGCAACCGCAGCTCGACCGCCTGGTGGGCATCCGCCTGTTCATGCAGCCGGTGCAGGACCTGAGCATCGAGGACCGGGTCAGCCGCACCCAGTACCAGTTCAGCCTGTCGTCGCCCGATGCCGATCTGCTCGCCCAATGGAGCGGCAAGCTGGCCGAGGCCCTGCAACAGCGCCCCGAACTCAAGGACGTGGCCAGCGACTTGCAGGACAAGGGCCTGCAGGTCTACCTGGTGATCGACCGTGACCGTGCCAGCCGCCTTGGGGTCAGCGTTTCGCAGATCACCAATGCGCTGTACGACGCCTTTGGCCAGCGGCAGATCTCCACCATCTATACCCAGGCCAGCCAGTACCGCGTGGTATTGCAGTCCCAGGCGGCGGCGAGCATCGGCCCGCAGGCGCTGGAGTCGATCCATGTCAAGGCCACCGATGGCGGGCAGGTACGTCTGTCGGCGCTGGCGCGCATCGAGCAGCGCCAGGCGCAACTGGCGATTTCCCATATCGGCCAGTTCCCGGCGGTGATGATGTCGTTCAACCTCGCCGAGGGTGTGGCGTTGGGTGAGGCGGTCAAGGCAATCGAGCAAGTCCAGCGCGACATCGGCATGCCGCTGGGCGTGCAGACCCGCTTCCAGGGTGCAGCCGAGGCCTTCCAAGCCTCGCTGTCGAGCACCTTGCTGCTCATTCTCGCCGCCGTGGTGACCATGTACATCGTGCTGGGCGTGCTGTACGAGAGCTATATCCACCCGGTGACCATCCTCTCGACCCTGCCGTCCGCTGCCGTGGGGGCGCTACTTGCGCTGCTGCTCAGCGGCAACGACCTGGGCATGATCGCCATCATCGGCATCATCCTGCTGATCGGCATCGTCAAGAAAAACGCGATCATGATGATCGACTTCGCCCTCGAGGCCGAACGCCACCAGGGGATGACCCCGCACGAGGCGATCTACCAGGCGGCGCTGCTGCGTTTCCGGCCGATCCTGATGACCACCCTGGCGGCGCTGTTCGGTGCCTTGCCATTGATGTTCGCCACCGGCTCCGGCGCCGAGCTGCGTCAACCGCTGGGCCTGGTGATGGTTGGCGGGCTGTTGGTCAGCCAGGTGCTCACGCTGTTCACCACGCCAGTCATCTACCTGTACTTCGACCGCCTGGCCCGCCGCTGGCGCCCCGCGGCTGACGCCTCGCAGGCCCAGGCATGAACCTGTCCGCGCCGTTCATTCGCCGGCCGGTAGCGACCATGCTGCTGAGCCTGGCGATCATGCTGCTGGGCGGCCTCAGCTTCGGCCTGCTGCCGGTTTCGCCGTTGCCAAAGCTGGATTTCCCGGTGATCGTGGTGCAGGCCAACCTGCCTGGAGCCAGCCCCGAGGTGATGGCCGCCACCGTGGCTACGCCACTGGAGCGCAAGATGGGCAGCATCGCCGGGGTCACCACCCTGACCAGCAGCTCGAACCAGGGCTCCACCCGGGTAATCATCGGCTTCGATGCCGGCACCAACGTCGACGCGGCCGCACGCGAGGTTCAGGCTGCGATCAACGCCACCCGCAACCTGTTGCCCAGCGGCATGCGCAGCATGCCCACCTACAAGAAGGTCGACCCATCCCAGGCGCCGATCATGGTGCTGTCGCTGACCTCCAATGTGTTGCAGAAGGGCCAGCTGTACGACCTGGCCGACACCATCCTGTCCCAGAGCCTGGCCCAGGTCGCCGGGGTAGGGGAGGTGCAGATCGGCGGCAGTTCGCTGCCTGCCGTGCGGATTTCCCTGGAGCCCCAACTGCTCAACCAGTACGGCCTGGCCCTGGACGACGTGCGCACCGCCGTGGCCAACGCCAACCAGCGCCGGCCCATGGGCTTCGTCGAGGATGCCGAGCGCAATTGGCAGGTGCGGGCCAACGACCAGCTGGAAACCGCCGCCGACTACGAGCCGCTGGTGATCCGCCAGCAGGACGGCGCCATCCTTCGCCTGGGCGATGTGGCAACGGTCACCGATGGGGTAGAGAACCGCTACAACAGCGGCTTCTTCAACGAGCAGAGCGCGGTGCTGCTGGTGATCAACCGCCAGACCGGCGCCAACATCATCCAGACCGTCGAGCAAATCAAGGCGCAGCTACCGGCTTTGCAGTCGCTGCTGCCGGCCAGTGTCAAGCTGGACGTGGCCATGGACCGCTCGCCGGTGATCAAGGCGACCCTCAAGGAGGCCGAGCACACCCTGCTGATCGCCGTGGTGCTGGTAATCCTGGTGGTCTACCTGTTCCTCGGCAACCTGCGCGCCTCCTTGATTCCGAGCCTCGCGGTGCCGGTGTCGCTGGTGGGCACCTTCGCCGTCATGTACCTGTGCGGGTTCTCCCTGAACAACCTGTCGCTGATGGCGCTGATCCTCGCCACGGGCCTGGTGGTGGACGATGCCATCGTGGTGCTGGAGAACATCTCGCGGCATATCGAGGATGGCCAGCCGCCGATGCGCGCGGCGTTCCTCGGGGCCCGTGAGGTGGGCTTCACGCTGTTGTCGATGAACGTCTCGCTGGTGGCCGTGTTCGTCTCGATCCTGTTCATGGGCGGCATTATCCGCAGCCTGTTCCAGGAGTTCTCGATCACCCTGGCGGCGGCGATCATCGTGTCGCTGGTGGTGTCTCTGACCCTCACGCCGATGCTCTGCGCACGCTGGCTCAAGCCCCACCAACCGCAGCGCCAGACCCGCCTGCAGCAATGGAGCGATCGCCTGCACCAGCGCATGGTCGCCGGCTACGACCGCAGCCTGGGCTGGGCCTTGCGCCACCGGCGCCTGACGCTGCTGAGCCTGTTGGTGACCATTGTGGTCAACATCGCCTTGTACGTGGTAGTGCCCAAGACCTTCCTGCCGCAACAGGACACCGGCCAGTTGATCGGTTTCGTGCGTGGCGACGACGGCCTGTCGTTCACCGTGATGCAACCGAAGATGGACATCTACCGCCGCGCCTTGCTCAAGGATCCGGCCATCCACAGCGTGGCTGGCTTTATCGGCGGTAACAACGGCACCAACAACGCCTTCATGCTGGTGCGCCTGAAGCCGATCGCCGAGCGTGGTGCCTCGGCGCAAGAGGTGATCGAGCGCCTGCGCAAGGAAATGCCCAAGGTGCCAGGCGGGCGGCTGTTCCTGATGGCCGACCAGGACCTGCAGATCGGCAACGCCGGCCGCGACCAGAGCAGCTCGCAATACCAATACACCCTGCAGAGCGGCGATCTGCTGGCCCTGCGCGAGTGGTTCCCGAAGGTCACGGCGGTGATGCGCACCCTGCCTGAACTCACCGCCATCGACGCCCGCGACGGCGCCGGTACCCAGCAGGTGACCCTGGTGGTCGACCGCGATCAGGCCAAGCGCCTGGGTATCGATATGGCGATGGTCACTTCGGTGCTCAACAACGCCTACAGCCAACGGCAGATCTCCACCATCTACGACACCCTCAACCAGTACCAGGTGGTGCTGGAGGTCAACCAGAAATACGCCTGGGACCCCAGCACCCTCGAGCAGGTGCAGGTGATCACCGCCGATGGCGCGCGGGTGCCGCTGTCCAGCTTCGCCCGTTACGAGAACAGCCTGGCCAATGACCGGGTCAGCCATGAAGGCCAGTTCGCCGCCGAGAACATCGCCTTCGACATCGCCGAGGGCTATAGCCCCGATCAGGCCCTGGCGGCCCTGGAGCGTGCGGTGGCCAAGCTTGGCCTGCCAGAGTCGGTGATCGCGCGCCTGGGCGGCACCGCCAATGCCTTCGCCAAGACCCAGGAGGGCCAGCCGCTGATGATCCTCGGCTCCCTGGTGCTGGTGTACCTGGTGTTGGGCATCCTGTACGAGAGCTACATCCACCCCTTGACCATCCTTTCGACCCTGCCGTCGGCCGGGGTCGGTGCCTTGCTGGCGCTGTACGCCACAGGCGGCGAATTCAGCCTGATCTCGCTGCTGGGGCTGTTCCTGTTGATTGGCGTTGTGAAGAAGAACGCCATCCTGATGATCGACCTGGCCTTGCAACTGGAACGCAACGACGGCCTGACCCCCGAGGAATCCATCCGCCGTGCCTGCCTGCTGCGCTTGCGGCCGATCCTGATGACTACGCTGGCAGCCATCCTTGGCGCGTTGCCGCTGCTGCTCAGCCGCGCCGAGGGCGCCGAGATGCGCCAGCCGCTGGGCCTTACGGTGATCGGCGGGCTGGTGTTCAGCCAGATACTCACCCTTTACACCACGCCCGTGGTCTACCTGTACCTGGACCGCCTGCGCCACCGTTTCAACCGTTGGCGCGGCGTGCGCACCGACGCCGCACTGGATACCCCGCTATGAACTTTGCCCAGACCCCACTTCACCGTGCCCTGCAATTGATGACCGGTGGCCGCGGCTCACGCCTGCTCACCGCCAGCTTGTGCGCGGCGATGCTCAGCGCCTGCACCCTGAGCCCGGACTACCAGCGCCCCGAGGTCCGCACTGCGGCGCAGTTCAAGCAGGCCGAGGGCTGGACCCAGGCCAACCCGTCGGACGCCATCGCCCGTGGCGCCTGGTGGGAAATCTATGGCGACGCCGGGTTGAATGCGCTGGTGGAGGAGCTCAACCGCAGCAACCAGACAGTCGCCCAGTACGAGGCGCAGTACCGCCAGGCCCAGGCGCTGATCCGCAGCAGCCGGGCCTCGCTGTTCCCAAGCCTGGACCTTACCACCAGCAAGAACCGCTCGGCCCAGGGCACCGGTAGTTCCAGCTCGAGCCTGTCGAACAACAGCAGCGGTATTCGCAACACCTACAACGCCCAATTGGGCGTGAGCTGGGAAATCGACCTGTGGGGCAAGCTGCGCGAAACCCTCAACGCCAACGAAGCCAGTGCCGAGGCCAGCTTCGCCGACATGGCCGCAATCCGTTTGAGCCAGCAGTCGGAGCTGGTGCAGAACTACCTGCAACTGCGGGTCATCGATGAGCAGAAGCGCCTGCTCGAAGCCACCGTGGCAGCTTACGAGCGCTCGTTGCGGATGAACGAAAACCAGTACCGTGCAGGTGTTGCAGGCCCCGATGCGGTGGCCCAGGCACGCACTCAGCTCAAGAGTACCCAGGCCGACCTGATCGACCTCGCCTGGCAGCGAGCCCAGTACGAAAACGCCATCGCCGTGCTGATGGGCAAGGCCCCGGCCGACTTCTCCCTGGCTGCCAGCGACAGCATTCCTGCGCTGCCGAACATCCCGGTGTCGCTGCCTTCGCAACTGCTCGAGCGTCGCCCGGACATTGCCGCGGCCGAGCGCAACGTGATGTCGGCCAACGCCAACATCGGCGTGGCGCGGGCTGCGTACTTCCCGGACCTGTCGCTGAGCATGAGTGGTGGTTATTCCAGCAGCTCGTTCAACAACTGGGTCGAGCTGCCCAACCGCTACTGGTCGGTGGGGCCGCAATTGGCCCTGACGCTGTTCGATGCCGGCAGACGCAGCGCCGAAGTCGACCGTACCGTGGCGGTGTACGACCAGACCGTGGCCCAGTACCGCCAGGCGGTGCTCGACGGCTTCCGCGAGGTGGAGAACTACTTGGTGCAACTGAAAGTGTATGGTGACGAGGCGGTGGTGCGCCAGGAGGCACTGGATGCCGCGCGCGAGTCGTTGCGCCTGACCGAGAACCAGTATCGCGCCGGGCTGATCGGCTACCTGGACGTGGTGAACGTGCAGACCACTGCGCTGAGCAACGAGCGCAGCGTGCTGAACCTGTTGCAAGGGCGGCTGGTGGCCAGCGTGCAACTGATCGCCGCGCTCGGCGGCGGATGGGAGGCGCAGCAGGCGTTTGCCGAGCAGGCTCGGCGCGAGGAGTGAACTGAGCGGGCGGCAGGCGCCGTGCAGGCTGTAGGCAGTCAGCGAGGCAAAGCGCTATCCTCGCCCGCTTTAACGGGTGGAAGCGTTCGGGCCTCGGCGGATGAGTGATGGCGGCGTACTGGCCGAGGGGCTGGCGCCCGCGCCGATAGCGGCCTGCGCCAACCTGGAATGGATCCAGTCTTCGTTGTAAAACCCCGTGCGTTTCGCCTGCGCTCGCGTAAACTCTGCGCTTTTCCCAGGCCCTCGCGGGCAAGGCCGGAATTCGAAATGCTGACGGGCAGTTATTCCTTCTCGATGGTGCTGATCTCGCTGTTCGTGGCGATCCTGGCGTCCTACACGGCGCTGGACCTCACCGGAAGGCTGGCCACGGCCAGGGGGCGGGCGGTCTACCTTTGGATGGGCGGTGGCGCACTGGCCATGGGTGTCGGTATCTGGTCGATGCATTTCATCGGCATGCTGGCCTTCAAGCTGCCCATCGACCTGGGCTACGACCTGACCCTGACCGCTCTCTCGCTGCTGATCGCCGTGCTGTCGTCAGGTTTCGCCTTGTGGCTGGTGAGCCAGCCACGCCTGCCGTGCGCGCAGTTGGCGCTGGGGGCGCTGTTCATGGGCATGGGCATCGCCAGCATGCACTACACCGGCATGGCGGCGCTGCGCATGCAGCCGGGTATCGACTACGATCCGAGCTTGTTCACGGCCTCGCTGGCAATTGCGGTGGGGGCTTCGGCGGCCGCCTTGTGGATCGCCTTCCGCCTGCGTCGGCATACCCCCTACGTGCGGCAGATTCGTGGTGCGGCGGCGGTGGTGATGGGCATCGCCATCGTTGGTATGCACTACACGGGCATGGCGGCGGCGGGGTTTCCCGAGGGCAGCTATTGCGGCGCCCTGGCCACGGGGCTGTCGGGTAACTGGCTGGACTACGTCGTGCTGATCACCACCTTGGCGGTGCTGTCCGTCGCCTTGCTGACCTCGGTGCTGGATGCACGCATGGAGTCGCGCACCGCAGAGCTTGCCCGCTCGCTGACCCTGGCCAACCAGGAACTGACCCAGCTGGCCCTGCACGACACCCTTACCGGGCTGCCCAACCGCACCTTGCTGGCCGACCGTATCGAGCAGGCGATCGCCAAGGTCGCCGAGCAGGGCGGCTGCTTTGCCTTGATGTTCATCGACCTGGATGGCTTCAAGCCGGTCAACGACGCCTTCGGCCACCATGTCGGCGACCAACTGCTCAAGGCGGTAGGCGCACGCTTGCGCGCTGGCCTGCACAGCCAGGACACCCTGGCGCGGATCGGCGGCGACGAGTTCGTGCTGCTGGTGGAACTGGCAGAGCCCGACGATGCCGTAGGGGTGGCCGAGCAGCAGGTCAACCTGGCCTCGCAGCCGTTCCATGTGGCCGAGCACGAGCTGCAACTGTCGGCTAGCCTGGGGATCGTGCTGTACCCCGGCAATGGCGGCGACCTGCACGAGTTGCTGCGCAATGCCGACGCCGCGATGTACCACGCCAAGAGCGCAGGAAAGAACGGCTACAGCTTTTTCGACATGTCGATGAACAGCAATGCACGCCAGCAACTGCAACTGCTCCAGGACCTGCGCGCCGCCTTGGAGCATGGCCAGTTCCGCCTGTACTACCAGCCCAAGTTCGACGCCATGCGGCGCGAGCCTATCGGCGCCGAGGCGTTGCTGCGCTGGGAGCACCCCCAGCATGGCCTGCTGCTGCCAGACCGCTTCATTGGCCTGGCGGAAAAGACCGGTCTGATAATCCCCATCGGCGAATGGGTACTGGGCGAGGCCTGCCGACAGATGCGCGTGTGGCTCGAGCAAGGCCGTGAAGACTGGCGTATCGCGGTGAACCTTTCGACCATCCAGTTCTGCTACCCAGGCCTGGTGCACAGTGTGGCCGAGGCCCTGGCTAGCAATGGCCTGCCTGCACACCGATTGACCCTGGAAATCACCGAGACCACGGCGATGCGCGATGCCGATGCCAGCCTTGCGGTGTTGCAGCGCCTGGCGGACATGGGCGTGGACCTGTCCATCGACGATTTCGGCACCGGTTATTCCAGCCTGATGTATCTCAAGCGCCTGCCCGCCAACGAGCTGAAGATCGACCGCGGGTTTGTGCGCGACCTGGAGCAGGACAGCGACGATGCAGCGATCGTCTCGGCCATCGTCGCGCTGGGGCAGGCGCTGGGCCTGCGTATCGTCGCCGAAGGGGTGGAAACAGACGGCCAGCAGGACTTCCTCACGCGGCTGGGGTGCGATTCGTTGCAGGGCTACCTGCTGGGCCGCCCAGTGCCGCCTGAGCAGCTCATACGTGAGCTCGACAGCAAGCAAGTCATGCCCAATGAAGTAACGTGACGTGAAAGGCCCGGCGTCAGACCGCGTCCTGCAAGCTACGGAAGGGGGCGAAAGCCTCCATTTCCACTTCTATGGCCTCGATGATGCGTTCCACGTCCGTGGCCGCCATGATCGCCGTGCAGGGAATGCCGGCAATGGCCAGCAGGGTTTCGCCGGTGGCCCGGTCAAACAGCCGCGCGACCATGCTGCGCGGCGCATCCATGCTGGCCTCGAAGCCCAAGGGATGAAAATGCCAGCGCATCACCTGGCAGGCGTTGGGGAACGTCATCTTGTTCATTGCCAGCCTCCTTGTCTTGAGCCTGAACACGCCGGATGGGTGGCCATCTGATTGCTCGGGGAACTCTAACCATAGCAGTTACCCGGTCAGTGTCGCCCACGCTATGTGACAAAGATGTCATTGCATGAATTGCGTCACAGCGCTGAGTACGCTGTCCGGGCCCGCAAAGCGCCTGGCAAACGTTTTCCGTGGCGCGGCGCGGGGAAGCCGGCTCCGCTTCGCAGGTCAAGTTTCGGACCAACGGCAGCCTGCCATCCCAAGGCAGGCTGTATCTCCATGGGCGCTGCCATGGGGTACCATTGCAGCGCTGCCGCGTACGCAACCCCTTGTACATCAAAGTCATGGCGGCGACGCTGCATGTCGTTTCACGCTACAGGACGCCGTTTTGACCCACCTTGTGCACAACCCTCTGTTGCAGTACCTCGCCCGACTGGCGCCATCGAGCCAGTTGACCATGCGCTACATCCTTCAGGACGCCGCTGACCGCCTGGGCTTCGTTGACTGCGATATCAGCGAGGTGCCCTGGCACGGCCTCGGGCCGGGGCAGGTAATTGCCCTGGTGGCTGCCCTGCGCGAGGACGGCTACGCGCCCAACACCTCGTCGCTGTACGTCAACGCGCTGCGTGGGGTGATGAACGAGGCGTGGCGCCAGGGCTTGATCGACCACGAGCGCTTGTTGCGCATCCGTGAGGTGAAGCCTGTCGCGGGCAGTCGCCTGCCGGCCGGGCGCAACTTGCGGCGTAGCCTGATTCGCGAGTTGATGCAGGTTTGCGCCGCCGACCCGCGTCCCCAGGGGGTGCGCGATGCGGCGATCATTGCGTTGCTGTATGGCACCGGGATGCGCAAGTCCGAGTCGGTGGACATCGACCTGGCCCAGGTCGACTTCCAGGAGCGCAGTTTGCAGGTGCTGGGCAAGGGCAACCGCCAGCTGCTCAAGTACGCTCCGGCCTGGGCCTTCGAAAAGCTCCAGGCCTGGCTCGACCTGCGCCGTGCCCAGTTGCCCGAAGGGGTGGCGGACGATGCCTTCCTGTTCAACCGTATCCGCCGGGGCAACCACATCACTCGGGCGCGCATCACCAAGCATGCGATCTACTACATCGCCCGCCAACGTGGGGCGCAGGTAGGGGTCAAGATCATGCCCCATGATTTTCGCAGGGCCTTCATCACCCGGGTGATCGAAGAGCATGACCTGTCGATCGCGCAGAAGTTGGCGCACCACGCTAATATCCAGACCACCGCCGGCTACGACCGGCGGGACGACAACGAGCGGCGCCGGGCGGTGGAGCGCTTCGATTACTGAGGTCACCACCTCTCACCAGCCGTGGCGCAGCACCGAGTGCACGAGGCGCCACGGCACTGGCCGGAGGTGAGCAGCGCCAGCTTGCCGTAGGAGCGGGTTTGACCGCGAAGGGGGCCTCAGGGTTTACCGCCGCCGCCACCTTGGCCGCCGCCACTGCCTTCCGACCCACTACCGTCCATGCCTGGCAGCCGCTGGTCATTCGGCTGGCCTGGCAGGCGCTCAGGGGCATCGCCCGGAAGGCGCGGGTCGGTATCACGCGGCATGGGCTTCTCGACGGGGTTCAGTGTGCTGTCCACCCCAGGCTTGGGCGCCGGGTTGTGGGGGTCGTCCGGGTAAGTAGTGCCGGTGCCCACCGCCATGGCCAGCGGTGAACAGAGCAGGGCAGCGAGCAGCAGGTAGCGTTTCATGGACAGGCTCCTTGCGACGCGGTGGTTGTGGTTAATCGTTTGGCCATTCCACGCGCAGCAAGGTGCCATTATCCCGACCGACGGTCAGATCACCATCGACAGCAACATGATGAAGATGATGCCGACCACCGACAGGATGGTCTCCATCATGCTCCAGGTCTTGAAGGTTTCGGCCACGGTCATGTTGAAGTACTGCTTGACCAGCCAGAACCCTGCATCGTTGACGTGGGACAGGATCAACGAGCCGGCGCCGGTGGCCAGTACCAGCAGCTCACGGTTCACCCCCGGCACCAGGTCGACCACCGGCGCGACGATGCCGGCACCGGTAATGGTGGCAACGGTGGCGGAGCCGGTGGCGATACGAATTACCGCCGCCACCAGCCAGGCCAGCAGGATCGGCGAGATCTCGGCCTGCACGGCCATCTGCCCGATCACGTTGCCCACACCGGTATCCACCAGCATCTGCTTGAAGCCGCCACCGGCGCCTACGATCAACACGATGGCCGCGGTGGGCGCCAGGCTCTGGTCGAGCATCTTCATGATCTGCTGGCGCGAGAAGCCCCGCGCCGAGCCGAAGGTGTAGAAGGCCAGCAGCAATGCCGCAAGCAGGGCGCTGATCGGATGGCCGATCAGATCCAGCCACTGGCGCACGATGTGCTCGGCTGGCAGTACCACGTCGGCGAAGGTCTTGAGCAGCATCAGTGCGACGGGCAACAGCACGGTGACCAGGGTGATGGTGAAGCTTGGCAGGTTCTCCCGGTTGGATTCACGGGCGATCTGGTCCATCAGTTCCTGGGACGGGTTACCGGGGATATAGCGAGAAATGAAGTTACCGAACAACGGGCCGGCGATGACGGCGGTCGGCAGGGCGACCAGCAGGCCATAGAAGATGGTCTTGCCAATGTCGGCGTGGAAAATCCCGATGGCCAGCAGCGGGCCCGGGTGTGGCGGCACCAGGCCGTGAACCACGGAAAGGCCGGCCAGCAGCGGTATGCCGATCTTCACCAGCGACACCCCCGAGCGCCGGGCGACGATGAACACCAGCGGTATCAGCAGCACGAAGCCAATTTCGAAGAACAGCGGGATGCCCACCAGGAATGCGGCGAACATCATCGCCCAGTGCACCTTCTGCTTGCCAAAGGCGCGGATCAGCGTCTGGGCGATCTGGTCGGCGCCGCCGGAGTCGGCCATCAGCTTGCCGAGCATGGTGCCCAGCGCCAGGACGATGCCGACGAAGCCCAGTACGCCGCCGAAGCCGTCCTGGAACGACTTCATCACCTTGGCGACCGGCATGCCGGAGGTCAGGCCGAGAAAGCCTGCAGCCAGGGTCAGGGCGACGAAGGGGTGGACCTTGAAATGGGTAATCAGCAGGATGAGCCCGATGATGGTCACCAGGGCGTCAAGCAATAGGAAGGTATCGGTAGCCAGTCCGAACATGGTGGGTATGCCTCGGTCTTGTCGTTGTTGTTAGTGGCGAAACGGGGTGAAACGTTCAGGTTGAGACAGCGCTGTCTTTGGTGAGCCGGAAAACCGCCCGCTCAGGCGGTTCGCGCAAGCTTCGGTTCACCGTGGGGCTTTAGCCAGATGTGTACCAGCCCGGCCAGGGTATCGATCGGTTGGGTGGCGTCCAGGGCAAGGGTCAGGGGTTCACCGTGGGGCGCTTCGAGGGCGGCGAACTGGCTGTCGATCAGGCTGGCCGGCATGAAGTGCCCAGGGCGTGCCAGCACGCGCTTTTCGGCTTCGGCCGGGGTCAGTTCGAGGAATACGAAGCCAAGGCCTGGCACGGCATCGCGCAAGGTGTCGCGATAGCGCTGCTTGAGTGCCGAACACGTCAGGATAGGACGTTCGCCAGCGGCGATGGTGGCCTGCAGCTCCTGGCCCAGGCGTACCAGCCAACCGGCACGGTCCTGGTCGTCCAGGGGGATGCCGGCGCTCATCTTCTGGATGTTCTCGGCAGGGTGGAAGGCATCGCCTTCGATCAGGCGGCCGCCACTTCGGGCGGCGATGGCCGAGCCCACGACACTCTTGCCGCAGCCAGCCACGCCCATTACCACGATTGCGGACAGGGGAGCATTCATCAGTACCTCCTGCGGGGTGAGATAGCGCTGTCTCGGAACGTCAAGGCACGAGTCGCGAGCGCTACCCTCCCGGGTGTTATTGGTTTTGTAAGACGCAGTATGGACGCCAGGGCAAGATTACGTTGCCTGGGTCTTGAGACAGCGCTACCTTAGTGACCGTTCCCTTTCCTGGCAAGTAGTAAAATTACAACACCCATGTCCCGAACAGGCTCGCGTACCACCGGTCGTCCTACCCTGGCAGAAGTCGCCCGGCTTTCCGGGGTTTCCCCGATTACCGCTTCGCGCGCCCTGCGTGGGGTCGCAACTGTCGCCCCGGCATTGGTGGAGAAGGTCCAGGCCGCAGCCGCCAGCCTTGGGTATGTGGCTAACCCTGCGGCCCGCGCCCTGGCATCTGCCCGCAGCCAGTCAGTGGTAGTGCTGATCCCATCGCTCTCCAACCAGCTGTTCATCGACACCCTGGAAGCCATCCACGAAGTCATGCGGCCTCGGGGGCTTGAGGTGTTGATCGGCAACTATCACTACGATATCGCCGAAGAAGAGAACTTGATTCGCAACTACCTGGCCTACCAGCCGTGCGGCATCCTGCTGACTGGCTTCGATCGCAGCGAGGCATCGCGGCAGATGCTGGCCGCCAGTGGCGTACCTTGTGTGCACATGATGGAGCTGGGCGGGGAACCAGGCGCTTTGTCGGTGGGCTTTTCCCAGCAACAGGCAGGGGCGGCGGCGGCTCGTCACCTGATCGAGCGTGGGCGGCGGCGCCTGGCCTTTATCGCGGCGCAGCTCGACCCCCGTGTAATGCAACGTGCCGAGGGTTTCCGCCAGGCACTGGGCGCTGCTGGCCTGCTGGCGGCGGAGCTGGAGTTGCTGGCCCCGCAGCCGTCTTCCATCGAACTGGGCGGCGCACTGTTCAGCCGCTTGATGGCGCAGTCGCCGGATGTCGATGGCATCTTCTTCTGCAACGACGACCTGGCCCAAGGCGCGGTGCTCCAGGCCTTGCGCCAGGGCATCGAAGTACCGCGACAGGTGGCCATGGTCGGTTTCAATGACTTGCCGGCCTCGGCGCACATGGTGCCGCGCCTGACCTCCATTCGCACGCCGCGTGCTGCCGTGGGGCGCAATGCCGCGCAGGCGCTGCTGGCCTTGCTCGATGGCAAGCGGGTGGCGAACGAGCAGCAGGACATGGGTTTCGAGCTGGTGGTACGCGAAAGCTCCTGAGCCTCCCCCAGGCTTAATTACAAGGTGATATCAGATCGCTTGCATGGCGGCGGCGCCCATCTATGCTCAGGAAGTCCCGCGCATAAAGGAGCCCGGTCCAAATGTTCGAGTACCATCGCAAGTCCGACGTGATCGAGATCGAGCGTTGCCACAAGGCGCTCTCAGGAATGGATGCCAAGCTCGCAGCGATCAGCCGGTCGATGGCGATGATCGAATTCAGCCCCGACGGCACCATCCTCGACGCCAATGAGCATTTCTGCGCGACCATGGGCTATGACGCCGAAGAGATCCGCGGCCAGCACCACCGGCTTTTCTGCGACCCCGCCTACGCCAAGAGCACCGAGTACCAGCAGCTGTGGCAGGCGCTGGGGCAGGGAAAGGCGATCAGCGGCACCTTCGAGCGGGTCGACAAGGCCGGTCGGGAAGTGTGGCTGGAGGCCAGCTACATGCCAGTGCTCGACGAGCGCCAGCAAGTGACCAGCGTGATCAAGGTCGCCTCCGACATCACCCAGCGGATCAACGAAGAACATGAGAGCGAAAGCCTGCTCAAGGCCATTGGTCGGGCCATGGCGGTGATCGAGTTCACCCCGCAAGGTCGGGTCATCAAGGCCAACCAGAACTTCCTCGACACCATGGGTTATCGCCTCGAGGAGGTGGTAGGGCGCCACCACGGCCTGTTCTGCACGCAGGAAGAGCGCGAGTCGGTGCAATACCGCGAGTTCTGGGCCTCGCTCAACCGCGGCGAGTACCACTCCCACCGTTTCGAACGGGTCGACAAGCAGGGCCGCACGGTATACCTGGAGGCGTGCTACAACCCGATCTTCGACAACAAGGGTCGCCTGTACAAAGTGGTGAAGTTCGCCAGCGACATCACCCACCAGGTCAGCACCCAGCAGAGCGCAGCCGATGCCGCCCATGCCAGCTCCGTGCAGACCGACGCCTGTGCGCGCAAGGGTACCCAGGTGGTGCAGCAGACCGTTGAGGTGATCGAGCAGATCTCCGCCGAGCTGAACGACGCCGCGCGGCGCATCGATGCGGTCAGCAAGCAATCGGAGGTAATCGGCAAGATCGTCCTGACCATTCGGGGTATCGCTGACCAGACCAACCTGCTGGCCCTCAATGCAGCTATCGAAGCGGCGCGGGCTGGTGAACATGGGCGGGGTTTCGCGGTGGTCGCCGATGAGGTGCGCAGCCTGGCGGCGCGGACCAGCCAGGCAACGCTGGAGATCGTCGAGGTGGTGCGACAGAACCATGACCTGTCGTTGACCGCGGTGGCGAGCATGCAGTCGAGCCTTTCCCGCACCGACCTTGGGGTGGAACTGGCCAACGAAGCCGGCACGGTCATCATGGAAATCCAGCAGGGCTCCCGTCACGTGGTGGATGCGATCAGCCAGATCAGCTCGACGTTGCAATTGCACTGAGGTCGTCACGCAGTTGCCGTTGCAGCGCTTGCAGGCTGGCATCCAGACGCACCAAGAGGTGGCGGGTCGGCGCCGCGTCGGCGCAGGCTTTTTCGATGGCTTCGCAGTCGTGTACCAGGTTCTTGACGCGGAGCATGCGGGCCCCGCCCTTGATGCGGTGAACCAGAGGCTTCAGGCGTTCGTCGTGGCCGTCGGGGGGGAGGGTTCGCAGGGCCTGCAGGTCTTCGGCGGTACTTTGGGCAAGTTGTTCGAGCAGTCGCTGGGCCAGTCGTGCATCGCCTTGGGTCAGGTGGTGCAGCCGCGTAAGGTCGAAACCAGCCGGTGCCGTGTTCGCCTCGACTTGGCGCGCCCGTGGCAGATGGGTGCTCAAGGTGGCCAGGCTCACCGGCTTGAACAGGCAGCCATCCATGCCCGAAGCCAGGCAGCGCTCGCGTTCCTCTGCCTGGGCATTGGCGGTGATGCCAAGGATTGTGCAAGGGGGCGTGCCGCTGGCCTGCTCCTGAATGCGCAACTGTCGGGCCAAGGCATGGCCATCCATCACCGGCATGCTGCAATCGGTGAGTACCCAGTCGAACCGACCTGGCTGCCACAGGGCCAGGGCTGCCTCGCCGTGTTCGGCCAGGGTGACGTGGTGCCCCAGGCTGTGCAACTGCCTTTGCATCAGCATGCGATTGGCGGGGTAGTCGTCGACCACCAGCACGCGCAAAGACGCGGCCTCGACCGTTTCGACGGGTGGCGGCGTTTCACGCACCACAGGTTGGGCGGCGGGCAATGGCAACTGTACGTCCACTTCGGTGCCGACCCCCTCGGCGCTGCTCAGGTGCAGGGTGCCGCCCATCAACTGGCACAGGGTTCGACTGATCACCAGGCCGAGCCCGGCACCTTGTCGGGCCAGGTGGCTGTCCAGCTGGGCGAAGCGCTGGAACAGCCGGGCCTGGTCTGCCGTGCTGATCCCGACCCCACTGTCCTGCACACGCAGGCGAACCTTCAGGGGTTGCCCCTGAGCCGCTGTCTCGACGGTCAGCGTGACATCGATACCGCCTTGCTCGGTGAACTTGATGGCGTTGCTCAGCAGGTTGGAGAGCACCTGGCGCAGGCGCAGCGGATCGAGCATCACCCAGGCCTGGCCTTGCGGCAACCGTGCTTGCAACACCAGGCCTTTGCGTCGCGCGTTGCCATCGAATACCCGCACGGTCGAGTGCACCAGCGCAGTCAGTTCGGTGGCGACCGGCTGCAGGGTCATATGCCCGGCTTCGATGCGTGAAATATCGAGAATGTCGCCAATCAGCTCCAGCAGCCCCAGGGCCGAGTCATGGGCGGTACGCAAGCCCTCGGGGTCGCTGCGGCCTTGACGGCTGTCTTCCAGCGCAAGCTCCAGCAGGCCGATCACCGCATTCATCGGTGTGCGGATCTCGTGGCTCATGATCGCCAGGAAGCGGCTTTTCGCCTGGTTGGCCTGTTCGGCGGCGTCCTTGGCCTGGCGCAATTGCTCAAGCAACGAGCCGCTGAGCGCCAGTTGCGCCTGCAAGCCCCGTTGAGCTTCGCCGCGTTGCTGGATCAGCTTGCGCAGGTAGCTGTTCCAGAACACCACGCCGGCCAGCAACAGGGTCGACAGCCCCGCCAGTTGCAGCAGCAGCGTTCGATAATTGCCCCACAGGCTATCGCTGGCCACCGCGCTTGGCCGCCAGCGGCTCACCAATTGGTGCATTTCCTCGGGGGGGATGCTCAACAGTGCCTTGTCGAGGATCGATTGCAACTGCGGCAAGTGAGGTGCCACGGCAAAGGCGGCAACGGAAGGGGAGTCGTCCTGCAACCCGGCGATACGCAGCCTGTCCTTGAATACCTGGGTGATGTAGTAGGTGGCGGTGAGGTGCCCGGTAAGGGCGGCGTCCGCCTTGCCTCTGGCCACCGCTTCCATGAGCGCCAGTGCGTCTTGTGCTTCGACGACCCTGGCCTTCGGGTAGCTTGCCTGCAGCGCGGCATGCTGGGCAGCATCGGGCACCAGCGCGATGCGTTGACCATCCAGTGTTTGCATGGCCGGTGAGTCGTTGCGCACCACCACTACCCGCGGGGTGATGAGGTATGGCCGGGTGTAGAGCAGGCGCGCCAGGCGTTTCGGACCAAAATCCAAGGCTCCCGCCATTTCCGCCTCGCCGCGAGCCACCTCGTCGATCAGGGTGGAAACCGTATCGCGTTCGAGCACTGTGAAATGCAGCCCGGTGCGCAGGCCGATCTGCTTGAGCAGATCCAGAGTGATGCCGCTCGGACGTTGCTGGCTGTCCTTGAAGGTCAGTGGCGCCAAGGCGGTGTTGACCAGCACGCGTATGCTGGGGTTGCTGGCTATCCAATCCTGTTCCTGGACGGTCAGGTTGCTCAGGTGTCGTTGCAGCAGCAGGCTGGTATTGCCGCTGGTCCAGCGGCGCAGAATATTCAGCCGTTCGCTGTCGGTGATACGTGCCACTGCCTGGTTGACCAGGCTGGCGAGACGGGCGTTGTCGCGGTTCAGGGCGAAGGCGAAGACGCCGGGAGGTAAGGGGACGAAATGGTCGATCCGCACCAGGCCTTGGTAGGTGCTGCCGATCAGGAAGTCGGAACTGATGGCATCGCCGATGAAGGCATCGGCCTCGCCCTGGGCGACGGCGTCGATACCGGCAGCAGTCGAGCGATAGAGTTGCAGGCGAGCCTTGGGGTAGAGCGCGTGGAGGGTGGCTACGGGCAGGTAGTGGTCAACCATCGCCAGGCGCATGCCGGCCAGGTTGTCGTCTTTGTTCAGGGTTGGCCCCTGGCGCGTGACGATGACCGGCAGGTCGTCGGCATAGGGCTGGCTCAAGGCCAGGCCGGCATCGGCGGCCTCGAACGCGTTGGAGCTGCCGAGCAGGTCGATACGCCCCTCGCGCAGTGCTTGGATGGCGGCGGCGCGGCTGGAGAAGCGCAGCACCTGCACCGCCACCCCCAGCTGTTCGCCGACCAGGCCTGCATAGTCGGCGCTCAGGCCCTCGTAGTCGTGCAGGCTCACGTTGATCTCAAAGGGCGGATAGTCAGGCGTCGAGCTGCCCAGCACCAGCACTTTTCGCTGTTGCAGCCAGTGTTGGTCCCGGGGCGGTACCGGCAGTGGCGCCATGGCGCTCAGGGAGCGGGGAAGCAACTGGCGTGGCTCGCCCTGTGCCGGTGCGAGGGTGGGCATGGCCAGGGTCGTGAGCAGAAGCAGGCCAGGCAACATGCCTTTCATGGAGGATAAAGTTCAGAGCACTTGGTTACGCTTGGCCAGGTCGACCATTTCCACGAGGGACTCGGTCTTGAGTTTCTCCATGATTCGGCCACGGTAGGTGCTGATGGTCTTGGCACTGAGGTTCATGCGCTCGCCGATGTACTTGTTGTTCTCGCCTCGCGTCAACCGACGCAGCACTTCCATCTCACGGTTGGACAGGCTGTCCAGGCGCACACCTTCGCTTTCCAGCGAGTTGCTGTTGACCGACATCTGCGGGAAGGTCGAGTAACCCTTGACCAGCGCCTTGAGGGCGAACACCACGGCATCGAGGTCTTCGTCCTTGTTGACGAAGGCGGCGATGCCGGCGTCCAGGCAACGGCGCACGTAAAGATCGGCGGGTTGCCCGGTGAGCACCATGATCTTGGGCGCTGGGTCCAGCAGTTGCAGGCGCTTTATGACTTCCATGCCATCGAGCCCTGGAAGTCCGATGTCGAGGATGACCACGTTGGGGGAAAGCCTGCGCGCCATTTGCACGGCTTCGATGCCGTCGCCACTTTCACCGACGACAGTGAAGCGCTCGCGCTCGAGCAGAATGCGCACAGCTAGCCTGACGGTGGGGTGGTCGTCGACCATCAGCACAGTTGTCATGGGAAACTCCTGTAGGAAATATTGTCCGTTTCCTGGAATCCCAGGAACACTTCTGTAGGGCCAATCCAGCTGCGCGCACAATACGTACATTCTCGGGTCTTGGTAATGGCAGGCATAACGCTGTGGAAATTACCCGTAAGAACTGTCGAAAATTCCTACAAGAATAGCTGGCAGAAAACAGTGCGCGGCAGGCAGGCTGCGGTGCCGACCTGCGCGGGGCGAGGCGGCGCTCAAGCGCCTGGAGTGGAGGCCTTACAGCCGGGATGCGGCTTGGAAATGCGCAAGCTCGAGGCGGGATTGTTGTGCAGGGCCGCCCCGACGCGTGTTGGCCTTTGCAGCAGTTGCCCACTGCAGTTGGGGCAGCGCCCTTGCAGGCGCTGCTCGGCACAGGCGCGGCAGAATGTGCATTCGAACGAACAGATCAACGCATCCAGGCTATCGCCGGGCAGGTCGACGTCACAGCATTCGCAATTGGGGCGCAGCTCGAGCATCGCGTTATTCCTATGGGCAAGAAAGCCTGGAGTGTGGTCCAGATCACTGCCTGGCTGCAATCGTCAGCCAGGGCGGTAGAGGTGCGCATGGGCGGCCCTGTACAAGGCCGAGTCGGCAAACGGTGCATCGCCCAGCACGTGGCCCACCAGAATCAGCGCTGTGCGCCTGAAACCCTTGGCCGCCACCTGCTCGACGATATCTGCCAGGGTCCCCTTGACCCAGTCCTGGTCGGGCCAACTGGTGCGATGCAGCACGGCGATGGGGCAGTCTGCCCCGTAATGTGGAAGCAATTCGGCGACGATGCGTTGCAGGTGGCGGACCCCCAGGTGAATGGCCAAGGTGGCGCGATGCCGTGCAAGGTCTGTCAGTTGTTCGCCGGGCGGCATCGGTGAGCTGTCGCCGTAGCGGGTGAGGATAACCGTCTGCGCTACCCCTGGCAGGGTCAGCTCGCAGCCGAGCAATGCCGCGCTGGCGGCGGTGGCTGTAACACCCGGGATGATCTGGAAGTCGATACCCAGTTCACGCAGGTGGCGAATCTGCTCGCCGATGGCCCCGTACAGGCTGGGATCGCCGCTGTGCACCCGCGCGACATCCTGGCCTTTGGCATGGGCTTGGCACATCGCGTCGATAATTTGTTCCAGGTGCAGCTCTGCGCTGTTTATCACGGTTTCGGCGCTGTGCCCTTGCAGTACGGCGGCAGGCACCAACGAGCCTGCATAGATGATGACCGGGCACTGACGGATCAGGCGCTGGCCTTTGACCGTAATCAGCTCCGGGTCGCCGGGGCCGGCGCCGATGAAATAGACCGTCATGGCAAATCCTTGGGAAGCGGAAGAGTAGGGCGATTACACGGGACTGGCGATGGCCAGGGTAGCGGGCCCGAGCACTTGGCGCTCGACCCTCAGGTTAGCGTGCGGGTAGTTGGATTGCGCCAATGCCAAGGCCGAGCTTTCGGCAACCCCCCAACAGCCGGTGTGCCTGAAGGTTATATCGGACCTGTGGCTAAGCCTGGGAGCCAGCGGCAGCAGGTGTTGCGCGGTGAATACTGTCAGCGGCAGGCCGAGCCGTTCGGCCAGTTGCAGCAGGCCTGGCTCATGCGCTTTGCTATCGATGCTGGCGATGCCGCGCAGGGCCGACAACGGCAGTTGGTGTTCGCTGAGGGTTTGCCGTAGCAGGGTGTCCAGTGTCTCGACCGGGCAACCGCTGCGGCAGCCAAAGCCGGCATACAGCGCCGGCGCTATGGCCGCTTGGCTCATCAGGCTGGGCTGGAGCGACGATACAGCCAGGCGCTGAGCAGGCCCAGGGCCACCCAGAAGGCCGCGTTGGTCAGCCACGAGGCGATCACGAATTGTGACTCGAGCGCTTCAGGAGCGAGGCTTTCATGCACTTCTGGCTGGGGGGCGCCGACCAGGTGCGGGGCCACCAGCAGCACGACGCCGCCCACCTTGAACAGCCAGTGTCTGGCGAACACCAGCAGTGCCAGGCCTGCGGCGGTGGCGGCGGCGGTACCGACCCACCAGGTCTGGCGCTGGCCCAGGTCGGCGGCGGCGGTGCCTGGCAGCTCTGGCGGCAGGCCGAGGGTAGGTGCCAGGCAGAACACGGCGAAGCCGGCAAGGCCCCAGAGTGCGCCGGTGCTGACCCGGCCAGGCTCGCGAAGGCTGTACAGGGCGGTGAGGATCAGGGCGAAGCCGACGGCTACCACCAGGTTGCCACCGGTCGTGGACAGGATGCGCTGCCAGCCGTCTTCAGGGGCCCAGGCTTCCTCGCTGTGTTCGTGGGTGTGGGCAGCAACGACCTCGCCGGCATGGTCATGCTGCTCGGTGACCGGGCCTGTGCTTTCGTAGGTTTCCGCCTGGAGAATCAGCGGGGCGACCCAGAAGCTTTGCAGCAGGGTCAGCAGCAGGGCGGCGAGCAGGCCGCTGAAGCCTGCGGTGCGGGCGATTCGCGAGATCATGGGCGGCACTCAGTGGCAGGGGAAGGCGGCGCTGTGGCGGGTGTCGTGGGCGGCATTATGGACGGCTTCGATGTGCGAGAAGCCGGCGAAGTAGACCAGGCAAAGGCCCAGGAGGCTGGCGCCGATGGCGACGACGAGGCGTTGGCTGAGGCTGATCGGGGTGGCGATGCTGTGTTTGGCGCTGGTGATGGGCATGACGCTTTCCTCTGCTTTTCTTCTTGGCAACGGACAAGCGCGACGCTCCCGGGCGAGGGTTGCCCAGGGAAGTGCGACAGCGCCCGCCCTCCGCGGGGTGATCATTGAACGTCGGGCCGGTCTCCGGGCTTGCGAGGAGGAATCGAGGTTCCTGAATGGCGTCACCTTCCCATGCCTTGCTGCGGGCACAGTGGTTCAGACGCTTCGCTCGCTTACCGTTGCGGGGGCAGCACCGGAGTTGTCGGGCCCTGGGTGGGGGCCTGCGACGCACCGGTTTCCCGTTTCACCCCCCTGGTGGGGGCACCCGAACGCAATGTGCTAGCAAATCATGAGGAAATATTTCAGTCAATTCCAATCAGCCTACCTGCCTCTGGCTCTGGCGAGCCTCGCCACCGCTTTTGCTCTTGCTCTTGCTCTTGCTCTTGC
>NZ_JAVAYC010000026.1:0-67277 GCF_042709235.1 Pseudomonas sp. LS_2
GCCATGCTCCCCCCCCCCCCCCACACCCGCCCGAAGACCATGCCCACCTGGCTGACCCGCGACTCACTGACCTTCCCTCCCCTGGAAAAAGCCCTGCACGACCCCAACGGCCTGCTCGCTGCGGGCGGCGACCTGAGCGCCGATCGCCTGGTGCAGGCTTATCGCCACGGCTGCTTCCCCTGGTACCAGGATGGCCAGCCGATCCTGTGGTGGTCGCCCGACCCGCGTACGGTGCTGTTCCCTCAGGAGCTGCACGTCTCGCGCTCGCTGGCCAAGCTGATGCGCCAGGGCCGCTACAAGGTGAGTTTCGACACCGACTTCGAAGGCGTGATCGCCGCCTGCGCCGCGCCACGCGACTATGCCGACGGCACCTGGATCACCGACAGCATGCGGGCCGCCTACTGCGAATTGCACCGACGCGGCATTGCCCATTCGGTGGAGGTACGTGAAGAGGGCGAGCTGGTTGGCGGGCTTTATGGCCTGGCCATGGGCCGCCTGTTCTTTGGCGAATCGATGTTCAGCCGTGCCGACAATGCCTCCAAGGTTGGCTTCGTGACGCTGGTACAGCACCTGCAGCAGGCCGGGTTCGAGCTGATTGACTGCCAGATGCCCACCAACCACCTGCACAGTTTTGGCGCCCGCGCCATCAGCCGCGCACGCTTTGCCGAGTACCTCGCCCGCCACCTCGACCAGCCTTGCAACGTCGCCTGGGTTCGCTAGGCGAGTTTCCGGAGCTGGCTTACACTTAAGGCAAAGTCTCACCGAGGGGTTGATCATGACAGAGCTGGCGCGGTTGAAGTTCTATGCCACTCAACCCCACTCCTGCAGCTACCTGCCGGACGAGCAGGCGACCACGCTGTTTCTCGACCCCAGCCAGCCGATGGATGTGCACGTGTACGCCGATCTCTCGGAAATGGGCTTTCGCCGCAGTGGCGACCACCTCTACCGCCCCCATTGCCAGAACTGCAATGCCTGTGTGCCTGCACGCATTCCGGCCGCACGCTTCATCCCCAACCGCCAGCAACGACGCATTCTCAAGCGCAATGCCGACATCACCGTGAGCGCCGTGCGCCCGGCATTCAAGGAAGAATACTTCGAGCTTTACCGCCGCTATATCGAACAGCGCCACGCGGACGGCGACATGTACCCTCCGAGCCGCGACCAGTTCTCCACCTTCCTGGTGCGCGACCTGCCCTTCTGCTGGTTCTACGAGTTCCGCCTCGAAGGCCGCCTGCTGGCAGTGGCGGTATGCGACCTGCTGCCCAACGGTCTGTCGGCGGTCTACACCTTTTACGAGCCTGACGAGGAACGTCGCAGCCTGGGCCGCTATGCCATTCTCTGGCAGATCACCGAGGCCCTGCGCCAGAACCTCGATGCCGTTTATCTCGGCTACTGGATCAAGAACTGCAAGAAGATGAACTACAAGACCCAGTACCGTCCCATCGAACTGTTGATCAACCAGCGCTGGGTCAGCCTCAATTGAAAGCATTGGCTTGAAACACAATTTTCGGGCATAATCCACGCCACTTTTTTTGCCCGGTGCAGTCGTGCGTCGGGTCATCACTGGATACCGAGGGCTTTACTGCATGTCGAAAGAAGACAGCTTCGAAATGGAAGGCACTGTCGTCGACACCCTGCCCAACACCATGTTCCGCGTGGAGTTGGAAAACGGGCACGTCGTTACCGCGCACATCTCCGGCAAGATGCGCAAGAACTACATCCGTATTCTCACTGGCGACAAGGTCCGCGTCGAACTGACGCCGTACGACCTGAGCAAGGGCCGCATCACCTACCGTGCGCGCTAAGCTCAAGCCATGAAAAAGCCCGGCCAATGTGCCGGGCTTTTTCATGTGAAGAAACAGCAAGGGCCGCAAAAGCGACCCTGCTTCTTCAAGCCACTTCTGCCGTGGTCTCGAAGTCGAACACCAGCTCGCCATCGCGCAGGTCGACGTGCACCACACCGCCATGCTCGGACAGCTCACCGAACAGGATCTCTTCGGCCAACGGCCGCTTGATCTTGTCCTGGATCAGCCGCGCCATTGGTCGCGCGCCCATCTGCACATCATAGCCCGAGCTCGCCAGCCAGCCGCGCGCGGCATCGCTGACTTCCAGCAGCACACGCTTGTCTTCCAGCTGCGCCTGCAGTTCGATAAGGAACTTGTCGACGATGCTCTTGATGGTTTCGTGGCTCAGGCGGCCGAACTGGATGATGGTATCCAGGCGGTTGCGGAACTCCGGCGTGAAGCTCTTGCGGATCACCTCCATGGCGTCCGAGGCGTGGTCCTGGTGGGTGAAACCGATCGAGGCCCGCGCGGCGGTTTCGGCACCGGCGTTGGTGGTCATGATCAGGATCACGTTGCGGAAGTCCGCCTTGCGCCCGTTGTTGTCGGTCAGGGTACCGTGGTCCATCACCTGCAGCAGTAGGTTGAAGACTTCCGGGTGGGCCTTCTCGATTTCATCGAGCAGCAACACGCAATGCGGCTGCTTGGTGATGGCCTCGGTCAGCAAGCCGCCCTGATCGAACCCGACGTAACCTGGAGGCGCACCGATCAGGCGCGAAACCGTGTGCCGCTCCATGTACTCGGACATGTCGAAGCGCACAAGCTCAACGCCCAGCGCCTTGGCCAACTGCCGCGCCGCCTCGGTCTTGCCCACCCCGGTAGGGCCGGCGAAGAGGAACGAACCGACTGGCTTGTCCGGCGCTTTCAGGCCTGCACGAGACAGCTTGATGGCCGTGGCCAGGGAATCGATCGCCTGGTCCTGACCGAACACGGTCAGCTTCAGGTCGCGCTCGAGGTTGCGCAGCAGTTCCTTGTCGGAGCTGGTGACGTGCTTGGGCGGAATACGCGCGATCTTGGCGACGATGTCCTCGACCTGCGGCACGTCGATACGCTTGACGCGATTGGCCTCCGGCTGCAGGCGCTGGTAGGCACCCGCCTCGTCGATCACATCGATGGCCTTGTCAGGCATGTGCCGGTCATTGATGTAGCGGGCTGCCAGCTCGGCGGCAGCGCGCAGGGCCTCATCGCTGTACTCGATATTGTGGTGGCTCTCGAAACGCCCCTTCAGGCCGCGCAGGATGCCAACGGTGTCCTCCACCGACGGCTCGGTGACGTCGACCTTCTGGAAACGCCGCGCCAATGCGCGATCTTTCTCGAAGATGCCGCGGAACTCCTGGAAGGTCGTTGAGCCGATGCAGCGAATATCCCCGGACGACAGCAGCGGCTTGAGCAGGTTGGACGCATCCATGACGCCGCCGGATGCCGCACCCGCACCGATGATGGTGTGGATCTCGTCGATGAACAGGATCGCCTGCGGGCGTTTTTTCAGCTCGCCGAGCAGCGCCTTGAAACGTTTCTCGAAGTCGCCGCGGTACTTGGTGCCGGCCAGCAGCGCCCCGAGGTCCAGGGAGTAGACCACGCTCTGGGCGAGCAAGTCCGGCACCTGCCCGTCGACGATGCGCTTGGCCAGGCCTTCAGCGATGGCGGTCTTGCCGACACCTGCCTCACCCACCAACAGCGGGTTGTTCTTGCGACGACGCGCCAGAATTTGCGCGACGCGCTCGACTTCCTGCTCGCGCCCGACCAACGGGTCGATACGCCCAGCACGGGCCAGCTCGTTCAGGTTGCTGGCATAGGCATCCAGCGGGTTGCTCGACGAGGACGCTTCTGCGCCTTCATCGTCCTGCATGTCCTGGTCGCTTTCACTGTGCGAGCCATGGCCCGGCACCTTGGAAATACCGTGGGCGATGTAGTTGACCACATCGATACGCGCCACGCTCTGCTGCTTGAGCAGGAACACGGCCTGGCTTTCCTGCTCGCTGAAGATCGCCACCAACACATTGGCGCCGGTCACTTCACGCTTGCCGGAACTCTGCACATGGAACACCGCACGCTGCAGAACCCGCTGGAAGCCCAGGGTTGGCTGGGTCTCGCGGTCCTCATCGTGCACGGGAATCAGGGGGGTGGTGGAATCGATGAACTCCTGCAGGTCATGCTTGAGTTTGTCGAGATTGGCGCCACAGGCGCGCAGAACGGTCGCGGCAGCCTCATTGTCAAGGAGTGCCAGCAGCAGATGCTCGACGGTCATGAACTCATGACGCTTCGAGCGGGCCTCCTTGAAGGCAAGATTGAGGGTGACTTCGAGCTCGCGGTTTAACATAGCTTCACCTCATACCCAAGTGGTCGGCGATTAACCGTCCTTCTCGATTTCACAGAGTAGCGGATGCTGGCTTTCCCTGGCGTATTGGTTGACCTGCATGGCCTTGGTCTCGGCGATGTCACGGGTAAACAATCCGCACACTGCCCGCCCTTCGGTATGGACGGTCAGCATGATCTTGGTCGCCAGCTCGCGGTTCAGATTGAAGAACGTCTCGAGCACTTCGACGACGAAATCCATCGGGGTGTAGTCATCGTTGAACAAAACCACCTTGTACATCGGTGGAGCCTGCAGGATCGGCTTGGCCTCCTGCACCGCCAGACCTGCGCCGTCGTCCTGATCGGACTGCGGGCGATCCTGATTGAATGTTAGACGAATCTGCCTGAGTGCATGCATGGAAAGAATTTCATCATATCGATAGGTTAAGGTTATGAGTTGGCCCCGAGGTCGCTATCGGCGCGACCGCCGCATGACCTTGACTATCGGCAAAACGGTGTTACAACCAATAAGAGCCCACCGTGGTCGATAAAGATCCGCGCAGTCAACCAGATTTTTCGCAAGGTTCGTATGCGGATGAAGTGGATGATACTCCAGTGATGGAGTCCTTTGCAGAGGGACATAAGGATGGCGAGCGGTAAAGTCAAGTGGTTCAACAATGCCAAGGGCTATGGATTCATCAACGAAGACGGTGATACCGAAGACCTTTTTGCCCACTACTCTGCCATTCAGATGGAGGGTTACAAGACCCTCAAGGCCGGCCAGCCCGTGACCTTCGAGATCATCCAGGGCCCGAAAGGCAAGCATGCGGTAAACATCAGCAATGCCGGCGCCGCACACACCCCGGCACGCACTGCGACCAGCACCGCGCAAGCCTGACACCGTCCCTCGACGGTATGAAAGCAACCGGCCAGCCCTTCGGGGCTGGCCGGTTTCGTTTTGACCCTACATATGCTTGATCATCTCGTCGCCAAAGCCCGAACTGCCCACAAGCTTCGCGCCCTCCATCAACCGCTCGAAGTCGTATGTCACGGTCTTGGCGGCAATCGCGCCATTGGTGCCCTTGATGATGAGGTCCGCCGCTTCGGTCCAACCCATGTGCCGCAGCATCATCTCGGCGGAGAGGATCACCGAGCCCGGGTTGACCTTGTCCTGCCCGGCGTACTTGGGCGCCGTGCCGTGGGTCGCCTCGAACATCGCCACGGTATCGGACAGGTTGGCCCCTGGCGCGATGCCGATGCCACCGACTTCCGCCGCCAGTGCGTCGGACAGATAGTCGCCGTTGAGGTTGAGCGTGGCAATCACGTCGTATTCGGCCGGGCGCAGCAGGATCTGCTGGAGCATGGCGTCGGCGATGGCGTCCTTGACGACGACCTCGCGGCCAGTCTTGGGGTTCTTGAAGGTCATCCAGGGCCCGCCGTCGAGCAACTGGGCACCGAACTCGTCGCGCGCCACCTCGTAGCCCCAGTCCTTGAAAGCTCCTTCGGTGAATTTCATGATGTTGCCCTTGTGCACCAGGGTCAGCGACTCGCGGTCGTTGTCCACCACGTACTGCAGGGCCTTGCGCACCAGGCGCTTGGTGCCCTCGCGGGACACCGGCTTGACGCCTATGCCACAGTCCTGGTCGAAGCGGATCTTGGTGACGCCCATTTCCTCCTTGAGGAACTTGATCACCTTGTTCGCCTCAGGCGAGCCGGCCTTCCACTCGATACCGGCATAGATGTCTTCCGAGTTTTCACGGAAGATCACCATGTCCACATCGCCTGGTTTCTTCACCGGGCTCGGCACACCCTGGAACCACAGCACCGGGCGCAGGCATACATAGAGGTCGAGCTGCTGGCGCAGGGCAACGTTCAGGGAGCGAATGCCACCGCCCACCGGCGTGGTCAGCGGCCCTTTGATCGACACGACATAGTCGCGCACCGCATCCAGGGTTTCCTGCGGCAGCCAAGTGTCCTGGTCATACACCTGGGTGGCCTTTTCCCCGGCGTACACCTCCATCCAGGCGATCTTGCGCTTGCCGCCGTAGGCTTTATGCACGGCCGCATCCACCACCTTGATCATCACAGGGGAGACATCCACGCCGATGCCGTCGCCCTCGATGTAGGGGATGATCGGGTTGTCGGGAACGTTGAGCGAATGGTCGGCATTGACGGTGATCTTGGCACCATCCGTCGGAACCTTGATTTTCTGGTATCCCATGCTTGCACTACTCCGCTTTCGGGTGTGGTTGGACATCATGCGATCCACTGAGCCTAAACCACATCCGCCGACCTGCAAGCCAGGCACTGCCCCAGCCGTGCCCCATAATGGCGCACCTGCGGCAACGCGCCGCATTGCAGCTAAATCTTTGGTCTTATAAGGGCCTCGATATCACTTGGCCTTGCTGATTAGCCCAAAGGGTTTGGTATACTCCGGCGCTGACCGCAGGGTCATCGGGGCGAACCCTTGGAAAATGCGGCTCGCCCTCGGCCACGAAGGCCACCAAGCCTGGTTTGTTACCGCACTCCAGCACTTTGACGCTCGACTGATGCATCCACCATCACCGCTCGCAGCCTCTCGACCATCCGCTCATGGCGTCGCCAGGGCGAAGCGCCTACCCTGCGCACCTCGAGACTCGAGTACGCTCAGCACATAGAGAGTTAACCCGCATGCCCACCCGTTCCAAGATCATCTACACCTTCACCGACGAAGCCCCCGCCCTCGCCACCTACTCGCTGCTGCCGATCATCGAAGCCTTCACCGCTTCGGCTGACATCGCCGTCGAAACCCGCGACATCTCCCTGGCTGGCCGTATCCTCGCGGCGTTCCCTGAGCAACTGGGCGCAGAGAAGCAGGTAGGCGATCACCTGGCGGAACTGGGCCAACTGGCCACCACTCCTGAAGCCAACATCATCAAGCTGCCGAACATCTCCGCTTCGGTTCCACAGCTGAAGGCGGCGATCAAGGAACTGCAAGGCAAGGGCTTCAATATCCCTGACTACGCCGACGAGCCGGCCACCGCCGACGAGAAAGAGTCCCGCGCTCGCTACGACCGCATCAAGGGCAGTGCCGTGAACCCGGTTCTGCGCGAAGGCAACTCCGACCGCCGCGCGCCGCTGTCGGTCAAGAACTACGCCCGCAAGCACCCGCACAAGATGGGCGCCTGGGCTGCCGACTCCAAGTCGCATGTCGCCCACATGACCCAAGGCGACTTCTACGGCAGCGAAAAGGCCGCGCTGATCGAGGCTGACGACAGCCTGCGCATCGAGCTGGTCGGCAAGGATGGCAGCACCACCGTCCTGAAAGAGAAAACCGCGGTCAAGGCCGCCGAAGTCATCGACTGCGCCACCATGAGCCGCAAGGCCCTGAAAGCCTTCATCGCCGAGCAGATCGCCGACGCCAAGGCCTCTGGCGTACTGCTGTCGGTACACCTGAAAGCCACCATGATGAAGGTTTCCGACCCGATCATGTTCGGCGTCATCGTCGAAGCGTTCTACAACGAGGTACTGGCCAAGCACGCCGCCGCCCTGGCCCAGGTTGGCTTCAACGCCAACAACGGCATCGGCGACCTGTACGCCCGCATCAAGGACCTGCCAGCCGAGCAGCAGGCCGAGATCGAAGCCGACATCCAGGCCCTGTACGCCGACCGTCCGGCCCTGGCCATGGTCAATTCCGACAAGGGCATCACCAACCTGCACGTGCCGAGCGACGTGATCGTCGACGCCTCGATGCCAGCGATGATCCGTGACTCGGGCAAGATGTGGAACACCGCAGGCGAGCTGCAAGACGCCAAGGCCATCATCCCGGACCGCTGCTACGCCGGCATCTACCAGGCCACCATCGAAGACTGCAAGGTCAACGGTGCCTTCGACCCGACCACCATGGGCAGCGTACCGAACGTCGGCCTGATGGCGCAGAAAGCCGAAGAATACGGCTCCCACGACAAGACCTTCCAGGTCAAGGCCGACGGCGTCGTGCGCGTGGTCGACAGCAAGGGCAAGGTCGTCCTGGAGCAGAGCGTCGAAGCCGGTGACATCTTCCGCATGTGCCAGACCAAGGACGCGCCGATCCAGGACTGGGTGAAGCTTGCCGTCAACCGCGCCCGCCTGAGCAACACCCCGGCGGTATTCTGGCTGGACCCGGCGCGCGCCCACGACGGCGTGATGATCGAGAAGGTACAGAAGTACCTGAAGGATCACGACACCACTGGCCTGGACATCCGCGTCCTGGCCCCGGTCGAGGCCATCAAGTTCTCCCTGGCACGCATCCGCGAAGGCAAGGACACCATCTCGGTGACCGGCAACGTACTGCGCGACTACCTGACCGACCTGTTCCCGATCATGGAACTGGGCACCAGCGCCAAGATGCTGTCCATCGTGCCGCTGATGAACGGTGGTGGCCTGTTCGAGACCGGCGCGGGCGGTTCGGCGCCCAAGCACGTTCAGCAGTTGGTGGAAGAGAACTTCCTGCGCTGGGACTCGCTGGGTGAATTCCTGGCCCTGGCCGCTTCCCTGGAGCACCTGGGCAACACCTACGACAACCCGCGCGCCAAGGTCCTGGCAGATACCCTCGACCAGGCCACCGGCAAGTTCCTCGACACCAACAAGTCGCCTTCGCGTAAAGTCGGCGGTATCGACAACCGTGGCAGCCACTTCTACCTGACCCTGTACTGGGCCCAGGCCCTGGCTGCCCAGAGCGACGACGCTGCCCTGCAGGCGCGCTTCGCCCCGCTGGCCAAGACCCTGACCGAGAACGAGCAGACTATCGTCGCCGAACTCAATGCAGTCCAGGGCAAACCAGCCGACATCGGTGGCTACTACGCCCCGGATGCCGAGCTGACCGCCAAGGTGATGCGCCCAAGCCAGACCCTGAACAGCGCCATCGCCGCACTGTAAGGTTCGCTTGACGTAACAGCACAAACCCCGGCCACGCACCGGGGTTTGTGTTTTCTGGACAAATCATATCTGGCGGCTAACACGGAACCTGTGGGAGCGGGTTTACCCGCGAATGCGTCATTGAATTCGCCATCGCATTCGCGGGTAAACCCGCTCTCACAGGGTTCGCGCCAGCCCCAACGGAGCCGCTCATGACCTGGCAACCGCACATCACCGTCGCCACCATCGTCGAGCACGAAGGCAAGTTTCTCTTCGTCGAGGAATTCAAGGCCGGCCAGCACGTGTTCAACCAACCCGCCGGTCACCTGGAGCCGGACGAAACCCTGCCCCAAGCCGCCCTGCGCGAAACCCTCGAGGAAACCGCCTGGGACGTCGAGCTCACCGGCGTGGTAGGCATCTACCTGTACACCGCCCCCAGCAACGGCGTGACCTACCAACGCATCTGCTTCGCCGCCCGCCCCCTGCGCCACCATCCCGAGCGCCCGCTGGACAGCGATATCACCCGCGCCGTGTGGCTGACCCGCGACGAACTGCTGGCCAATCCCGAGCGCTGGCGCAGCGAGCTGGTGCCGCGCTGCCTCGACGACTACCTCGCCGGGCCCCTGCACAGCCTGACCCTGCTACGTGACTGACGCGCGGCCAGCGTCCTGATAGAATCGGAATTTTTCCCCCAGAACCCCACCGGTAACCATGACCAGCCCAGCACTCAAAGACCCCGCCAAGACCCGCGTCATCGTCGGCATGTCCGGCGGCGTGGACTCTTCCGTCTCCGCCCTCCTGCTCCTGGAGCAGGGTTACCAGGTGGAAGGGCTGTTCATGAAGAACTGGGAAGAAGACGACGGCACCGAATACTGCACCGCCCGCGAAGACCTGGCCGACGCCCAGGCCGTGTGCGACCGCATCGGCATCAAGCTGCATACCGCCAACTTCGCCGCCGAGTACTGGGACAACGTGTTCGAGCATTTCCTCGAGGAATACAAGGCCGGCCGCACGCCGAACCCGGACATCCTCTGCAACCGCGAAATCAAGTTCAAGGCATTCCTCGACTACGCCCTGTCGCTGGGCGCCGACCTGATCGCCACCGGCCACTACGTGCGCCGCCGCGACACAGGTGAGCTCACCGAGCTGCTCAAGGGCCTGGACCCGAACAAGGACCAGAGCTACTTCCTGCACGCCGTGGGCGGTGCGGAAATCGCCCGCACCCTGTTTCCGGTGGGCGAGCTGGAAAAGCCCGAGGTGCGCGCCATTGCCGAGAAGCACGGCCTGGCCACCGCGAAGAAGAAGGACTCCACCGGCATCTGCTTCATCGGAGAGCGCCGCTTCAGCGACTTCCTCAAGCAGTACCTGCCGGCCCAGCCAGGCGAGATCCAGACCACCGAAGGCGAGGTGATCGGCCAGCACCACGGCCTGATGTACCACACCATCGGCCAGCGCCAGGGCCTGGGCATCGGCGGTTTGAAGGACGCGGGCGACGAGCCGTGGTACGTGCTGGAGAAGGACCTGTCGCGCAACGTGCTGGTGGTCGGCCAGGGCAACGAACACCCCTGGCTGTTCTCCCGCGCACTGCTGGCCTCGGAAATCTACTGGGTCAACGCCATCGACCTCGCCAGCCCGCGCCAGCTCACCGCCAAGGTGCGCTATCGCCAGGGCGACCAGGCGTGCACCCTGGAGCGCACCGAAAACGGCTACCGCGCCGTGTTCGACGAGCCGCAGCGCGCCGTGACCCCCGGCCAGTCGGTGGTGTTCTATGACGGCGAGGTATGCCTGGGCGGCGGCGTGATCGAGACCGCCGAACCGTGGAGCCCGCGCACATGAGCAACCTCAACGAACAACTGGTCGCCCTCGGCGCCGTGTTCCAGGCCGCCGTGCTGGTCGACCGCATCGCCCGCACCGGCCAGGCCAGCGAGGCCAACATCGGCTGCATGCTTGGCAGTTTGCTGGTACGCGACCCGAAGGACACCCTCGAGGTGTTCGGCGGCGACGACCTCAACCTGCGCGACGGCTACCGCGCACTGGTCGGCGCCCTTGAGCGCGACCCCAGCAGCCTGCAGCGCGAACCGCTGCGCTACGCCCTGTCGATGCTGGGCCTGGAACGCCAGTTGAACAAGCGCGGAGACCTGCTCGACACCATCGGCAACCGCCTGCCGCAAATCCAGTCCCAGGCCGAGCATTTCGGCCTGGTTCACGAAAACGTCATCGCTTCCAGCGGAGCCTTGTACCAGGACACCCTGAGCACCCTGCGCCAGCGTATCCAGGTGCATGGCGACATGCGCTTCCTGCAGCAGGCCAGCAATGCCTCGAAGATCCGCGCCCTGCTGCTGGCCGGTATCCGCGCCGCGCGCCTGTGGCGCCAACTGGGCGGGCATCGCTGGCAGCTGGTTTTCAGCCGTCGCAAATTGCTCAACGAACTGTACGACATGATGCGCGCGCCGTCGTAGGACGCGCCGCCTCCTTAGGAGCGGGCTTGCCCGCGAATGCGATGCCGATCCCACCGCCGCATTCGCGGGCAAGCCCGCTCCTACAGGAGGCCCCTAACGCTTGAACAGGCCCGACCTTTGGTCAGCCACCCGACTCGGGCGCAATTTTCATGTATGATATGCGCCCTTCCAAAAGCCTGACTGCCCGAGAACACCCCATGCAGCTTTCTTCGCTCACTGCGGTTTCCCCTGTAGACGGCCGCTATGCCGGCAAAACCCAGGCCCTGCGCCCTATCTTCAGCGAATACGGCTTGATCCGTTTCCGCGCCCTGGTCGAGGTTCGCTGGCTGCAGCGCCTGGCCGCTCACCCGCAGATCGGCGAAGTGCCGGCGTTCTCCGCCGAAGCCAACGCCGTGCTCGACGCCCTGGCGACCGACTTCAAGCTCGAGCATGCCGAACGCGTGAAAGAAATCGAGCGCACCACCAACCACGACGTCAAGGCCATCGAGTACCTGCTCAAGGAGCAGGCCGCCAAGCTGCCTGAACTGGCGAAGGTCAGCGAGTTCATCCACTTCGCCTGCACCAGCGAGGACATCAACAACCTGTCCCACGCCCTGATGCTGCGCGCGGGCCGTGACGACGTGCTGCTGCCACTGATGCGCCAGATCGCCCAGGCCATCCGCACCCTGGCCCACCAGCATGCCGAGGTGCCGATGCTGTCGCGCACCCATGGCCAGCCGGCTTCGCCGACCACCCTGGGCAAGGAACTGGCCAACGTCGTCTACCGCCTGGAGCGCCAGATCGCCCAGGTAGCCGCCGTGCCGCTGCTGGGCAAGATCAACGGTGCCGTGGGCAACTACAACGCCCACCTGTCGGCCTACTCGCAGATCGACTGGGAAGCCAACGCCCGCGCCTTCATCGAAGACGAGCTGGGCCTGCAGTTCAACCCGTACACCACGCAGATCGAACCGCACGACTACATCGCCGAGCTGTTCGACGCCATCGCCCGCTTCAACACCATCCTGATCGACTTCGACCGCGATGTGTGGGGCTACATTTCCCTGGGCTACTTCAAGCAGAAGACCGTCGCGGGCGAAATCGGCTCCTCGACCATGCCGCACAAGGTCAACCCGATCGACTTCGAGAACTCCGAAGGCAACCTGGGGATCGCCAACGCACTGTTCCAGCACCTGGCCAGCAAGCTGCCGATCTCCCGCTGGCAGCGCGACCTGACCGACTCCACCGTGCTGCGCAACCTGGGCGTGGGCTTCGCCCACAGCGTCATCGCCTATGAAGCCAGCCTCAAAGGCATCGGCAAGCTGGAAGTCAACGAAGCGCGCATCGCCGCCGACCTGGACGCCTGCTGGGAAGTGCTGGCCGAGCCCATCCAGACCGTCATGCGCCGCTTCAACATCGAGAACCCCTACGAGAAGCTCAAAGAGCTGACCCGCGGCAAGGGCATCACGCCAGAGGCGCTGCTGACCTTCATCGATGGACTGGACATGCCGGCCGAGGCCAAGGCCGAGCTCAAGCAGCTCACCCCTGCCACCTACATCGGTAACGCGGCTGCGCAGGCCAAGCGCATCTGAGCCTGACCCCGCGTGGAAACGCCCGGCTCAGCCGGGCGTTTTTATTCACGGATGAAAATTACATTTTTTCAATAGGTTGAACATGAATCCTGATATTCCACTGCAGCTGCTTGGCGGCCTGACGGCCCGTGAATTCCTGCGCGACTACTGGCAGAAGAAGCCCCTGCTGGTGCGCCAGGCCTTCACCGACTTCGAAAGCCCCATCGACCCCGACGAGCTGGCCGGCCTTGCCCTGGAAGAGGAAGTCGAGTCGCGCCTGATCCTCGAGCACGGCGAGCGCCCGTGGGAGCTGCGTCGCGGCCCGTTCGAGGAAGACGCCTTCGCCGAGTTGCCCGAGCGAGACTGGACCCTGCTGGTACAGGCGGTGGACCAGTTCGTACCAGAGGTGGCCGAGCTGTTGGAGCACTTCCGCTTCCTGCCCAGCTGGCGCATCGACGACGTGATGATCAGCTTCGCCGCCCCCGGTGGCAGCGTCGGCCCGCACTTCGACAACTACGATGTGTTCCTGCTGCAAGGCCACGGCCAGCGCAACTGGAAGGTCGGGCAGATGTGCGACAGTGAAAGCCCGCTGCTCGAACATGCCGACCTGCGCATTCTCGCCGACTTCCAGCAAAGCGACGAGTGGACCCTGGAACCAGGCGACATGCTCTACCTGCCGCCGCGCCTGGCCCACTACGGCGTCGCAGTGGACGATTGCCTGACCTACTCGGTGGGCTTCCGCGCGCCAAGCGCCGCCGAAGTGCTGACCCACTTCACCGACTTCCTCAGCCAGTTCCTGCCCGACGAAGAGCGCTACAGCGACGCCGACGCCCAGCCTGCCAGCGACCCGCACCAGATCCAGTACGACGCCCTGGACCGCCTCAAGGCCCTGCTCACCGAGCACATGGGCGACGAGCGCCTGCTGCTGACCTGGTTCGGCCAGTTCATGACCGAGCCACGCTACCCCGAGCAGGTGGCAGGCGAAGAACTGAGCGAAGAAGAGCTGGTCGACAGCCTCGAGCAAGGCGCGATCCTGATCCGCAACCCAAGTGCACGCATGGCCTGGTCGGAAGTCAACGACAACCTGCTGCTGTTCGCCAGCGGCCAGAGCCGTCTGCTGTCGGGCCACCTGCGTGATCTGTTGAAGTTGATCTGCGCTGCCGATGCCCTGCACATCGAGAACCTGGCGCAGTGGCTGGAAGACGAGGAAGCCCTGACCCTGGTGTGCCAGTTGGTCAAGCAGGGCAGCCTGGGGTTCGCCAATGAATAAGATCAGCGTGCGCCTGGCCGACTGGCACAAAGACAACGCCGATATCCACCGCATCCGCAGCGCCGTGTTCGTCGCCGAGCAGCACGTGCCGCCAGAGCTGGAGTTCGACGCTGAAGATCCGACCGCCGTGCACTTCCTGGCGCTGGAAGGCGAGTACCCGGTCGGCACCGCACGCCTGCTGCCCGATGGCACCATCGGCCGGGTGTCGGTGCTCAAGGACTGGCGCGGTCTGAACGTAGGCGATGCGCTGATGCGTGCGGTGATCCTCGAAGCGCAGAACCGCGACCTCAAGCAGCAGCGCCTCAGTGCCCAGGTACATGCCACGCCGTTCTATGAGCGCCTGGGCTTCCGGGTGGTCAGCGAGGAGTTCCTCGAGGCGGGTATTGCGCATGTGGACATGGTGCGCGACTCGCAGTAACTCCCCACCCCCTGCACGCCCCTGGTGTGCGGCCTTTGTGGGGCCACTGTCTTGAGGCCAGCGCTAAACCTGTGGGAGCGGCCTTGTGCCGCGAAAGGGCTGCGAAGCAGCCCCGGGATCTTTGCAACAGCGCGTTCGCTGGGGCTGCTTCGCAGCCCCTTCCGACCGGTCCGGCGCCCCGGCAAGGCCGCTCCCACGGGTGCAGCCACCGCGCAACAAAAAACTGTACATCCATACAGATAAGCCTTGCCTGAACGCCCAGGCTTGCGCATCCTAGCGCCACTCTCATTCAGAAAGCGTTCGCGGCCATGCGCCTGTTCCTCTGCGAAAAGCCCTCCCAGGCCAAAGACATCGCCAAAGTCCTCGGTGCCACGCGCAAGGCCGATGGCTGCTGGCAAGGGGCCGATGTCTGCGTGACCTGGTGCATCGGCCACCTGCTGGAAACCGCCCCGCCCGACAGCTACGACGCCCGCTACAAGCGCTGGAGCCTGGACGACCTGCCGATCATCCCGCAGCAATGGAAGATGCAGGTCAAACCCAAGACCGCCAGCCAGTTCAAGGCCGTCAAGCGCCTGCTTGGCCAGGCCCGGGAGCTGGTGATCGCCACCGACGCCGACCGCGAGGGCGAAATGATCGCCCGCGAGCTGCTCGAACACTGCCGCTACCGGGGTCCGGTGCAGCGCCTGTGGCTGTCGGCGCTGGACGACGCGTCCATCCGCAAGGCCCTGGCGCGCCTGCGGCCAGGCCACGAAACGTTCAGCCTGTATCACTCGGCCCTGGGCCGTTCTCGGGCCGACTGGCTGATCGGCATGAACATGAGCCGGCTGTTTACCCTTCTGGGCCGACAGTCCGGCTACCAGGGGGTGCTACCGGTAGGTCGGGTGCAAACCCCGACGCTGCGCCTGGTGGTGGATCGCGACCGCAGCATCGCCGATTTCGTGCCGGTGCCGTACTGGGCCATCGACGTCCAGCTCGAACACGCCGGCAGCGTCTTCAGCGCCCAGTGGCGCGCCCCGGAAGATGCCTGTGACGATCAAGGCCGCTGCACTCGCCAGGCGCTGGCGCGCCAGGCGGCGACAGACATGTCCCAGGCCGCCAGCGCCCGGGTGCTCAAGGTTCAGACCGAACGCATGCGCGAGGTCGCGCCGCTGCCGTTCGACCTGGGCACGTTGCAGGAGGTCTGTTCGAAGAAGCTCGGCCTTGGTGCCCAGGAAACCCTCGACATCGCCCAGGCCCTGTACGAAACCCACAAGCTCATCACCTACCCACGCAGCGACTGTGGCTACCTGCCGCTCAGCCAGCACGCCGAAGCCCCGGCGATTCTGTCTGCCCTGCAACGCGCCGACGCCAGCCTTGCGCCCCTGCAGCCGCACCTTGAGCCGCAGCGTCGCTCACGCGCCTGGAACGACGCCAAGGTCAGCGCCCACCACGGCATCATTCCCACCGCCGCCGCCAGCGACCCCACCCGCCTGCCACCCAAATACAAGGCGGTGTACACCTTGGTACGCGCGCGCTACCTGGCGCAGTTCCTGCCCAACCACGAGTACGACCGCACCCAGGCCGACTTCGACTGCGCCGGTCACGGCCTGCGCGCGGTGGGCAAGCAGATCGTCGAACCCGGCTGGCGCCGCGCCCTGCCCGAAGCCCTGGCCCCGGCCAAAGGCCGCGAAGCCCCTGCTCCACAGGTGCTGCCAGCATTGCGCGAGGGCCTGGACTGCGCCGTACGCGAGGTGCTGTTCAAGGACCTGTGGACCCAACCACCCAAGCCCTTCACCGAGGGCGACCTGATCAAGGCGATGAAGAACGTTGCCAAGCTGGTGGACGACCCGCGCCTGAAGCAGAAACTCAAGGAAACCACCGGCATCGGCACCGAGGCCACCCGCGCGAGCATCATCCAGGGCCTGCTCGACCGCGGTTACCTGGTGAAGAACGGCAAGGCCTTGTCCGCCACACCTGCGGCGTTCAGCCTGATCGACGCCGTGCCCCGCGCCATCGCCGACCCCGGCACCACGGCCATCTGGGAACAGGCACTGGACATGGTGCAAAGCGGTGAGATGACCCTGGAAGACTTCGTCGCCCGCCAGTCTGCCTGGATGGGCAAGCTGGTGCAGCGCTGCGCCGGCATGCGCATGACCATCAGCGGCCCGCCTGTGCCTGTCGGCGGCAAGGGCGCGCCGTGGAAGAAAAAACGCAGAACCACAGGGAAAGCCAAGGCCACCGCTGGCACGCCGCGCAAGGGCAAAGTGCGCAAACCTGCCTGATTCCATGCGGCCCTTTCGCGGGTAACCCCGCACAGGAACAACGTTGAACTCAGATGCAGCGGGGTGCCTGCGGGAGCGGGTTTACCCGCGAAAGGGCCACCACCGCGCCCCAGCGATAGACGAACACTAAAAGCCAGCGCCTTTCGCCATTTCTCCTATTCTCATAGCTCGCTTCGCCCAACCTACCTCCGCGGCAACACCTTCTCATTCCTCAACGCAAACCACCCAGGAGCAGCGAACATGGGATACGTCACAACGAAAGACGGTGTCGAAATCTTCTACAAAGACTGGGGCCCGCGTGATGCACCGGTCATCCACTTCCACCACGGCTGGCCCTTGAGCTCGGACGACTGGGACGCGCAAATGCTGTTCTTCCTCGCCCAGGGCTTTCGCGTGGTGGCCCACGACCGCCGTGGCCACGGGCGCTCCAGCCAGGTCTGGGACGGCCACGACATGGACCACTACGCCGACGACACCGCCGCGGTAGTGCAACACCTCGGCACCCAGGGCGCCGTGCATGTCGGCCACTCCACCGGCGGCGGCGAAGTGGTGCGCTACATCACCCGCCACCCCGAGGACAAGGTCGCCAAGGCGGTGCTGATCGCTGCCGTGCCACCCTTGATGGTGCAGACCGCTGCCAACCCCGGCGGCCTGCCCAAGTCGGTGTTCGACGGCTTCCAGGCCCAGGTGGCGAGCAACCGCGCGCAGTTCTACCGCGACGTACCGGCCGGGCCGTTCTACGGCTACAACCGTCCTGGCGTCGAGGCGGCGGAAGGGGTCATCGCCAACTGGTGGCGCCAGGGCATGATCGGCAGCGCCAAGGCCCATTACGACGGTATCGTCGCCTTCTCGCAGACCGACTTCACCGAGGACCTCAAGCAAATCCAGCAGCCAGTGCTGGTCATGCACGGCGATGACGACCAGATCGTGCCGTACGAGAACGCCGGGCCGCTGTCGGCGAAGCTGCTAGCCAATGGCGAGCTCAAGACCTACAAGGGCTTCCCCCATGGAATGCCGACCACTCATGCCGAGGTGATCAACAACGACCTGCTGGCCTTCATTCGCCAGTAACCGCCAGGCTCCAGGGTCTAATCCTGGCGGTCAACACCCCGCCAGGATTACCATGTGCAGCTCTCGCGTGGCCTTTTGCTGCGCCCTGCCTGCCCTGACTGCCATGCCTTTCGAACTCTCCGTAGAACCCCATGTCCTGCTGATTCTCGCTACCGTTGCCTTCGTCGCCGGTTTCATCGATGCCATCGCCGGGGGCGGTGGGCTGCTCACCACCCCCGCCCTGCTGACCGCCGGCATGCCGCCGCACCTGGTGCTGGGCACCAACAAACTCAGCTCGACCTTCGGCTCGGCCACCGCCAGCTTCGCCTACTACCGGCGCAAGCTGTTCCAGCCTGTGAAATGGCGCCGCGCGTTGTGGGGCACCTTGGTCGGCGCGTTGCTGGGCGCGACCATCGCCCACTACCTGCCCGCCGAATGGCTGAACCGCATGCTGCCGGTGATCGTCTTCGCCTGCGGCCTGTACCTTCTGTTCGGTGGCACACCCAAGGCGCCGCTGGATACCGATGTGCCGATCAAGAAGAAATGGCAATTGCCCCAGGGCTTCACCCTGGGCTTCTACGATGGCGTGGCCGGCCCCGGCACCGGTGCGTTCTGGACCGTCAGCACACTGCTGCTGTACCCCATCGACCTGGTACGCGCCAGCGGCGTGGCGCGCAGCATGAACTTCGTCAGCAACGTCGCGGCGCTGACGGTGTTCATCGTTTCCGGGCAGGTGGACTACGTGGTCGGCCTGGCCATGGGCCTGTCGGTGATGGTTGGAGCGTTCTTCGGCGCACGCACGGCCATCAGCGGCGGCAGCAAGTTCATCCGCCCGGTGTTCATCACCGTGGTGCTGGCCTTGACCGTGCGCCTAGCGTGGCAGCACTGGTTCGGGCAGGCCTAGCCGACGCGCTACGTAGAGGTCGATCAGGTAGCGGGCGATCGACCTGCCGGCTGGCAGCGGCGGCAGGTCGTGCACGTTGAACCACTGTGCATCCTCGATCTCGTCCGGCTGCATGACGATCTCGCCGCCGGCGTACTCGGCATGGAAACCCAGCATCATCGAATGCGGGAATGGCCAGCACTGGCTGCCGACGTACTGGATATTCTTGACCTCCACCGCCACTTCCTCGCGCACTTCGCGTGCCAGGCAGTCCTCGGCCGACTCGCCCGGCTCGGCGAAGCCTGCCAGGGTGCTGTATACCCCGGTAACGAAGCGTGGCGAGCGCGCCAGCAGGATCTCGTCGCCGCGGGTGACCAGCACGATCATGCTCGGTGAAATGCGCGGGTAGCTGCGCAGGTCGCAAGGCTGGCAGTACATCGCCCGCTCCCAGCGAATCTGCGTCATCGGCTGACCGCAGCTGCCGCAGAAACGGTGCTCGCGCGCCCAGGTGCCGATCTGCGCGGCGTAGCCGAGCAGCTTGTAGGTGTCGAAGTCGCCTTCGAGCATGAACTGGCGCAGCCCGCGCCAGCTGCAACCGTTCACCTCGCCGGCCCCACGCAGCTCCAGCAGGAACACCGGCTGGCCATCGAAGTGGCCAATGCCATGCTCGCACAAGACATCCAGGTCCTGGCGCTTGAGCCAGTCACGGGGGAACAACGCGCCGTTGTCGTCCAACAGGAAACCTGCTGGGCTGCGGGCGACGGCCCAGCCGCCGGCGATCTGCGGGTCGAGTACTGCGGTAGTCCAGCGTGACGACATGTTCCGGTCCTGTCAGGCGCGTTCGCCGTCAGTCGGCGAACGTTGGTTTCTGTTTGCTCATATGGGCCGCCACGGCGACGCGCAGGTCTTCGGACTGCAGCATCGCGGCGTTCCAGGTGGCGATGTATTCCAGCCCATCGTCGATGCGATGGTCGCGCATGTAGCTAAGCATCTCTTTGGTGCCCGCCACGGCAATGGGCGATTTTCCGGCAATGTCCCGGGCGATGGCAAAGACCCCGTCGAGCAATGCCCCCTGGTCCTCGAAGACCCGGTTGACCAGCCCGATGCGCAGCGCCTCCTCGGCCTCGACAACGCGCCCGGTGAACGCCAGTTCACGCATCATGCCGTCGCCGATGATACGCGGCAAACGTTGCAGCGTGCCGACATCGGCGGCCATGCCCATGTCGATCTCCTTGATCGAGAACTGCGCGTCACGGCTGCAATAGCGCATGTCGCAGGCCGACACCAGGTCGATGGCACCACCGATGCAATAGCCCTGGATCGCCGCCAGCACCGGCTTGCGGCAGTTGTCCACGGCGGTGAACGAGCCTTGCAGGCGCAGGATGGTCTTGCGCAGCAGGCGCGCGTTGCGACCCACGTCCTTGCCCATCTGCCCGGCCAGGGAGGCCAGCATCATCAGGTCGATGCCGGAGGAAAAATGCTTGCCCGCGCCACTGAGCACCACGACCCGCACCGCGTCGGTGTCCTCGACCCACTGGAAGATGTCGATGATCTCCTCCCAGAAGGCTGCGTTCATCGCGTTGATCTTTTCCGGGCGGTTGATCTGAACGTGGGCGATGTTGTCGGTCAATTCGACCTTGAACGCGGTGTACTCGGTCACGGGCGGCACTCCTGTGGGAAAAAGGTTCACAGCGCCGGACTATAGCGCACCCGCCAGGCCGTACTTGTGCCAAAAGCGGGACTGCACGCCTTGCGCGGTGGGCCACGATGGGGCACCTTTCGCCGGTGCTTGAAAAATAAGGAAACAATTTCATGTCCCGCACCCTTGGCGGCACCCTCGCCCACAGCTTTCTGGGCCAGTCGCCCCGCTGGTACAAAGCTGTCATCTGCCTGTTCCTGCTGCTCAACCCCCTGCTGCTGTTCACCCTCGGCCCGGTCGTCACCGGCTGGGTACTGGTGATCGAATTCATCTTCACCTTGGGCATGGCACTCAAGTGCTACCCGCTGATGCCCGGTGGCCTGCTGCTGGTCGAGGCCCTGTTGCTCGGCATGACCACGCCCGAGGCGCTGTACGAGGAGTTGCAGCACAACTTCCCGGTGATCCTGCTGCTGATGTTCATGGTCGCCGGTATCTATTTCATGAAGGAACTGCTGCTGTTCCTGTTCTCGCGGATCTTGCTCGGCGTGCGTTCCAAGGCCGTACTGGCCCTGCTGTTCTGCGTGCTGTCGGCGTTTCTCTCGGCGTTTCTCGATGCCCTGACCGTCACCGCGGTGATCATCAGCGCAGCAGTCGGCTTCTACGCCGTGTACCACCGCGTCGCCTCCGGCGCCCAGCCCCACGAGCAGACGCTGCTGGACAGCGACCAGGACATTGGCCACCTGCACCGCGACGACCTCGACCAGTTCCGCGCCTTCCTGCGCAGCCTGCTGATGCACGGTGCGGTCGGCACTGCGCTGGGCGGTGTCTGCACCCTGGTAGGCGAACCGCAGAACCTGTTGATCGGCCATGAAATGGGGTGGCATTTCGCAGACTTCTTCTTCAAGGTCGCCCCGGTGTCGATGCCGGTACTGGCCGCAGGCCTGGCGACCTGCGTGCTGCTGGAGAAGCTGCGCCTGTTCGGCTACGGCACGCTGCTGCCCGAGGCCGTGCGCGAGGTGCTGGCGACGGCTGCGCGCAAGGACGATGCCGCACGCACCCCGGCGCAACGCCTGGCCCTGGTGGTGCAAGGCCTCTGCGCGTTGATCCTGATCGTCTGCCTCGGCCTGCACGTGGCCGAGGTGGGCCTGGTAGGGCTGCTGGTGATCGTGTTGATCACCGCGTTCACCGGTATCACCGACGAGCACCGGCTGGGCCGCGCCTTCCAAGACGCCATGCCGTTCACCGCACTGCTGGTGGTGTTCTTCGCGGTGGTGGCGGTGATCCACCAGCAGCAGCTGTTCAGCCCGCTGATCGCCTCGGTGCTGGCGCTGCCTGCGCAGCAGCAGCCGGGCATGCTGTACCTGGCCAACGGGCTGCTCTCGGCCATCAGCGACAATGTGTTCGTGGCCACCATCTACATCACCGAGGTCAAGCAGGCGTTTCTTGATGGCGCCATGAGTCGCGAACACTTCGAGACCCTGGCCGTGGCGATCAATACCGGCACCAACCTGCCCAGCGTCGCCACCCCGAATGGCCAGGCGGCGTTCCTGTTCCTGCTGACTTCGGCCGTGGCGCCGCTGATCCGCCTGTCGTACGGGCGCATGGTGTGGATGGCGCTGCCATACACCGTGGTCATGGGCGGGCTGGGCTGGTGGGCGGTGACTTACTGGCTGTAGAGATCGCGTCGAGCTTGCCGGTGTTGGCAAGCTCGACAAAAGCTGTACAAGAAATTTGACTTGTATAATTTTGAGCATAATCTTCAAGCATACCTGTACAGAAAATAACTCTTGTACAAGATTGCCTGGAGCCGCTCATGTCTGCGTTTCTCACCCGCTTCGCCAACGGTTTCGCAACGCTGGACGCCCATTGCCTGGACCGCCTGGCAGAGTTGTACAGCGCCGATGTGCAGTTTCGCGACCCCCTGCACCAGGTGGACGGCCTGCCAGCCTTGCGGGGCTACTTCGAGCAGTTGTACGCCAATGTGCATGACATTCGCTACGACATCCACGCCACCGACGAAACCTCCCCCGGTGAAGGCTACCTGCGCTGGACCCTGTACTTTCGCCACCCACGGCTGAACGGCGGGCGCCTGATCAGCCTCGACGGCTGCAGCCACCTGCGCTGGGAAACCCATGTGTACCGGCACCAGGACTACTTCGATGCAGGCGCCCTGCTCTACGAACACATCCCCGTGCTTGGCGGCATCGTCGGCTGGCTGAAGGGTCGCCTGGCATGAGCCGCTGCTGGCTGACCGGCGCCAGCAGCGGCATCGGTGCCGCCCTGGCCGAGCTTTTGCTGGAACAGGGCCACCAGGTGGCACTGGGCGGGCGCCGGGCCGTCCCCCTGCAGGCGCTGGCCAGCCGCTACCCCGGCCTGGCCCTGATCACCGTCGGCGACGTCGACGACCCAGCCCAGGTCAGGGCCATGCTCGCCACCGTCGAGCAGGCCTGGGGCGCGCTCGACCAAGTGATTCTCAACGCTGGCAACTGCGAGTACCTGGAGCCTGGCAGGTTCGACGCGGCAACGGTGGAGCGCATGTTGCGCACCAACGTGCTGGGCGTCAGCCACTGCCTGGAAGCCGCGCTACCGTTGCTGCGCCGAGGCAACCAGCCGCACCTGGTGGTGGTCGCCAGTGCCGTAACCTGGCTGGCTCTGCCGCGGGCAGGTGCCTACGGCGCCTCCAAGGCTGCGGTGCGCTACCTGGTCGAGTCGCTGCGTATCGACCTGCATGCCGAGGGCATCGACGCCACCTTGGTCAGCCCGGGTTTCGTCGACACGCCCCTGACCCAGCGCAACGACTTCCCTATGCCCGCGATGTGGAGCGCCGAACGCGCCGCCCGCCACATCGCCAGCCGCTTGCCGAAACGCCCGCTGGAAATCCGCTTTCCGGCCCTGTTCACCCTCACCCTGCGCCTGCTCGGCGCCCTGCCCGCGCGCTGGCGCCTGGCGCTGGGCCGACGGCTGGCGCGCCCTGCCCAGGATTGAAAAAAGCATGCGTATCGCCATTATCGGCAGCGGTATTTCCGGCCTCACCTGTGCGTGGCTGTTGTCGCGTAGCCATGCAGTCACGGTGTTCGAAGCCGACGACCGGGTCGGCGGCCACACCCACACCGTGGACGTGGACTGGCAAGGCCAGCGCTACGCCGTGGACACCGGTTTCATCGTGTTCAACGACTGGACCTACCCGCATTTCATCCGCTTGCTCGACCAGCTAGGGGTTGCTTCGCGCCCCACCCAGATGAGCTTTTCGGTGCACGACCCGGCCAGGGGACTGGAATACAACGGCCATGACCTCGACAGCCTGTTCGCCCAGCGCAGCAACCTGCTGTCGCCCGGCTTCTGGGGCATGCTGCGCGATATCCTGCGCTTCAACCGCCAGGCCCCGGCCGACCTCGAACGACACCACATCGACAGCCACATGACCCTGGGCGACTACCTTCACGCACGGGGCTATGGCCAGCGCTTCATCGACCACTACATCGTGCCCATGGGCGCGGCAATCTGGTCGATGTCGCGTGCCGACATGCTGCGTTTTCCCCTGCCCTTCTTCGTGCGTTTCTTTGCCAATCACGGCCTGCTGTCGGTGAGCAATCGCCCACAGTGGCGTGTGATCGAAGGCGGCTCGCGCAGCTACCTGGCGCCGCTGTGCAAACCGTTCGCAGACAGCATTCGCCTCAATTGCCCGGTAACGCGCGTGGCCCGCGACGAGGCAGGCGTGATGATCACCAGCCCCGCTGGTCACGAACGCTTCGACCGCGTGGTGTTCGCCTGCCACAGCGACCAGGCCCTGGCGTTGCTGCAAACGCCGAGCGAGGCCGAGCGCCAGGTGCTCGGCGCCATCGGCTATGCCAGCAACGATGTGCTGCTGCACACCGACACCCGCCTGCTGCCGCGGCGGCGCAAGGCCTGGGCCAGCTGGAACTACCGCTTGGGCGGGCCGCAGCAGGCGCCTGCGGCGCTGACCTACGACATGAACATCCTGCAGGGGCTCGATGCCCCGGTCACCTTCTGCGTGAGCCTGAACCAGAACGAACAGGTCGACCCTGAGAAGATACTGGCGCGCTTTAGCTACGCCCATCCGCAATACAGCCTGGCCGCGGTCGCCGCCCAGGCACGCCAGGGCGAACTGCAGGGCCAGCAGCACAGCTACTTCTGCGGCGCCTACTGGGCCAATGGTTTCCATGAAGACGGCGTGGTCAGCGCGTTGCGTGTAGCAGAACTGTTCGGGGAACGGCCATGAACAGCCGCCTGTGCCAGGGCTGGGTCAGCCACAGGCGCTGGGCTCCACGCCCCCATGCCTTCCGCTACCCCATCGGCATGATGTACCTGGACCTGGACGAGCAAGCCCAGCTTGCAAGCCTGTCGCCCCTGTTCAAGGCCTCGCGCTTCGCGCCCCTGTGCTGGCGCCCCAGCGACTACCTTCCCGCCTGGACCCGCCACGGCCAGGGTCTCAAGGAAGCGGTACGCACCGTGCTCGGTAAAGTGCTGGACGACGTTCCGCAAGGCGCGGTGTATCTACTGACCCAGCCGCGCAGTTGGGGGCTGTCGTTCAACCCGGTGAGTTTCTACTTCTGCCATGACGACGACGGCCGACTGGCAGCGATCCTGCTGGAAGTGCGCAATACCCCCTGGCGCGAGCGCTTCCATTACGTGCTGCCGGTACAACCGAACACACCGGGTGAGTTCGTCGTGGCCAAGGCTTTCCATGTCTCGCCGTTCCTGCCCGCCGACATGCACTACCGCATGCGTTTTTCCATACAGGCCGAGCACCTGCGCATCCACATGGAGAACCACCGCGACGGCCAGAAAGTGTTTGAAGCCGACCTCGCCCTGCGCTGCCAGGCCTTGACGGCAAAGACTCTGCGTCAGCACCTGCTGGCGTTCCCGTGGATGAGCCTGCGCACCGTCAGCGCCATCTATTGGCAAGCCCTGCGCCTGCTGCTCAAGCGCACCCCACTGCACGACCACTATCCAAGCCAAGGCGAGCCGCGCCTGGGCCGTCACCTAATCGAGGAGTCCGAGCATGCCGAACATCACCCTGGGCGTCAGTAAAGCCAGCGCCTTGAGGCCGCTGCTGGGCAGCCTGGCGCGCAGTGCGGTAATGGCGCAACTGCGGGGCCTGCGCCATGGCCACCTGCGGCTGTGCTGGCAAGGCCAGCAGTGGAGCTTCGGCGACAGCACCAGTGCCTTGCAGGCCGAAGTCGAGATACTCGACGAAGCCGCCTGGAGCCTGGTCGCCAGCAACGGTTCGATCGGCTCCGGCGAGGCCTATATCCAGGGCTATTGGCGCAGCCCGGACCTGGCCGCCGTCACCCGCCTGTTCGTCGCGAACCTCGAGGTGCTCGATGCCCTCGAAGGCGGCCTGGCACGCCTCGGGCGCCCGGCCCTGCACCTGCTGCACCAGCTCAACCGCAACAGTCGGCGCGGCGCGCGGCGCAATATCCTGGCCCACTACGACCTGGGCAACGCATTGTTCGAACGCCTGCTCGACCCCACCCTGATGTACTCGGCGGCGCGCTTCGAAAGCCCCGAGCAGACGCTGGAGCAGGCCCAACTGAACAAGCTGGAACTGATCTGTCGCAAGCTCGAACTGCAACCGGACGACCACCTACTGGAGATCGGCACCGGCTGGGGCAGCCTGGCAATCTACGCGGCCACCCATTTCGGCTGTCGGGTCACCACCACTACCTTGTCCGAGGCGCAGTACAGCCACACCCAGGCACGGGTCCAGGCCCTGGGCCTGGGCGCCCAGGTCACGGTGCTGCGCCAGGACTACCGCGACCTGCGCGGACGCTTCGACAAACTGGTGTCGATCGAGATGATCGAGGCGGTCGGCCATCGCTACCTGCCCACCTACTTCCGCCAATGCGCCGCACTGCTCAAGGATGATGGCTTGATGCTGCTGCAAGCCATCACCATCCGCGACCAGCGCTACGCCCAGGCGCGCCGCTCGGTGGACTTCATCCAGCGCTATATCTTCCCCGGCGGCGCACTGCCATCGCTGAGCGTGCTGCTGGACACCGCCAGCCGCCAGACCGAGCTTAACCTGGTGCACATGGAAGACTTTGGCCAGGACTACGCGCGCACCCTCGCTCACTGGCGCGACAACCTGCGCCAGGAGCGCACGGCCCTGCTGGAGCTGGGTTACGACGAGGCCTTCCAGCGGCTCTGGGAGTTCTACCTGTGCTACTGCCAGGGCGGCTTCGAGGAGCGTGCCATCGGTGTCGCGCAATTGCTCTGGGCCGCGCCTGCAGCAGGCCGTGCACCGCTACGATGAGCCGGGCCTGGTTGCTGGGCAATGCGCTCTGGCTACAGCTCGGCTGGTGGGCGTGCGTATTCGGTGCGCGCCAACCGTGGTTGCTGCTGGTGGTGCTGGCCGGGCTGGTGCTGCACCTGGCGCTTGTTGGCGGACGACGTGCGGAACTGGGCGTGCTGCTGCGCGTAGGTGTGGCGGGCAGCCTGCTGGACGCCTGCCTTGGCGCGCTCGGCGTGTTCGACTTCGACCAGACCCCATTGCCGATGTGGCTTGCGTTGTTGTGGCTGGTGCTGGCCAGCGGCATGCGCCATAGCCTAGCCTGGGTACGTCAGCCGGCCTGGCGCGGCGCCTTGCTCGGGCTGTTCGGCGGGCCAGCGGCTTATCTGGCCGGTGCGCCATTGGCCGGTGTCGGCCTGCCCTTGGGCAACCTGGCCACCGCGTTGCTGCTGGCGCCGCTTTGGGCACTCTGGCTACCGCTTTGCCTGCGCCTGGCGACACCACGGCACACCGTGCATTCCCCCACCTGACCCGCAAGGAATTCTCTTCATGGACCTGCTGTTCCTGGGCACCAGCGCCGGCACCCCTACCAAGGCCCGCAACGTCAGCGCCACTGCGGTGATCGAAGCAAACGGCAGTGGCTGGTACCTGGTCGATTGCGGCGAGGGCACCCAGCACCAATTGCTGCGCACGCCGCTGTCGGTGCGCGACCTGCGCGCCATTTTCATCACCCATGTACATGGCGACCACTGCTTCGGCCTGCCGGGCCTGCTGGCCAGCGCCGGGATGTCTGGGCGTAGCGCGCCGCTGGAGCTGATTCTGCCTGCTGCCCTGCACGAGTGGCTGCGCCTGAGCCTGGCGGTCAGCCACAGCCACCTGCCGTTCGAGCTGCGTCTGCACGCGGTGGAAACCCTGCAAGGCTGGCAGGACAAAACGCTCAGGGTCGACACCGTGGCCCTGTCGCACCGGGTGCCCAGCCACGCTTTCGTGTTCAGCGAATGCAACCCCGATCCACGCCTGGATACCCTGCGCCTCGAGGCCGACGGCATTCCTCGGGGGCCGCTGTGGGGCGAGTTGGCCCACGGCCGCGCCGTGCGTCACGACGGGCGCCTGCTGGAGCCCAGCGACTACCTGCGAGCCTCGCGCCCGTCACGCCGCATCGTGGTGTGTGGCGACAACGACGACCCCGGGCTGCTGGCCGATGCCGCACGGGGCGCGAACGTGCTGGTGCACGAGGCGACCTTCACCGAGCCGGTACTGGCACGCAGCGGCAACGGCTACGGCCACAGCACCGCCGCCGCGGTCGCGCGCTTCGCCGAGCGGGCAGGCGTGGCGAACCTGGTGCTGACCCATTTCAGCGCGCGCTACCAGGCCGACCCACGGCTCACCCCCTCGATCGACGATGTGCGCCAGGAAGCCCAGGCGTTCTACCGCGGCGGCCTGGTACTGGCCGAAGACCTCAAACGCTATCGCTTAGGACGTGATGGCCGCTTGATAGCAATTCAGGGTTGATCGGGCTGAACTATTACGAGCCGACGATGATCCCTTTTTAAGCGTGGCCAGCTTGCAGGCTGGTCTCTCATTGCCGAACGAAAGGAAGCCGACATGAGTACCGTCATCCACCCCACTTACCGCTGCACACCCGGCCCACTGCACGCCACCCTGCTGGCCGGCAGCGTGCCGCTGTTCCTGGGGGCGCTGCTGAGCGATATCGCCTATCACCAGAGCTACCAGATCCAATGGGCCAACTTCGCTGCCTGGTTGATCGCCGGCGGCTTGCTGTTCTGCGGCCTGGCACTGCTGTTCGGGTTGGCCAACCTGGTCCGGGCGCGCCATCGGGCCGGACGCCCGACCCTGTACTTCCTGCTGTTGCTGGTGACGTGGCTGCTGGGCCTGCTCAACGCCTTCGAGCATGCCAAGGACGCCTGGGCAATGATGCCAACCGGCCTTGTGCTATCGGTGATCGTCACGGTGCTGGCCTGCGTGGCCACCTGGGTCGGCCTGACCAACCTGCGCTCGGAGGTGACGGCATGAAGACCCTCCGTACCCTGCCCCTGCTGGGCCTGACCCTGCTGCTCGGCGCCTGTGGCGGCGAAGGCGACGCCACCCAGGCACGCGGTCCTGACCCGAAGCTGCCGACGCCCGAGCGCAGCCTGCTGCCGAGCATGAAGATCGCCGAGCCCGCCGAATGGGGCCAGGGCAAGCCCAGTGTGCCGGAGGGCTACAGCATCACTGCCATCGCCACCGACCTGCGCATTCCGCGCCAGACGCTGGTGTTGCCCAACGGTGACATCCTGGTGGCCGAAGGTCGCGGCGGCAATGCCGCCAAGCTCAAGCCCAAGGATGTGATCGCCAGCCAGATCAAGGCCAAGGGCAACACCCAGGTCAAGGGCGGCAACCGCCTGACCTTGCTGCGCGATGCCGACGGCGACGGCACCTACGAGCTCAATACGGTGTTCGCCGAGAACCTCAATGCGCCCTACGGCCTGGCCTACAACGCCGGCAAGCTGTACGTGGCCAACCAGGACGCACTGGTGGTGTTCGACTATCAGGATGGCCAGACCAAGGCCACCAGCGCCCCGACCACCCTCGCCGCCCTGCCCTCGGCGATCAACCACCACTGGACCAAGGCGTTGACCATCAGTGCCGACGGCCGCTACCTGTACGTGGGCATCGGCTCCAACAGCAACGTCACCGAACGCGGCATGGAGGTGGAGATCGATCGCGCGATGATCTGGCAAATCGACGCCCGCACCGGCGCCCACAAGCCCTACGCCACCGGCATCCGCAACCCCACGGCGCTGACCATCCAGCCAGGCAGCGGGCAGTTGTGGACGGTGGTGAACGAGCGCGACGAGCTGGGGCCGGACCTGGTACCGGACTACCTCACCTCGGTGCGCGAAGGTGGCTTCTACGGCTGGCCCTGGAGCTACTGGGGGCAGAACGTCGACACCCGCGCCCAGCCGCAGAACCCGGAGAAGGTCGCCAGCGCCATCAAGCCCGACTACAGCCTGGGCTCGCACGTGGCGGCCCTGGGCGTGGACTTCTCCGAAGCGTCGATGGGCGAGCGCTTCGCCGATGGCGTGTTCGTGGGCGAGCACGGCAGTTGGAACCGCCCCAACCCGGTGGGCTACAAGGTGATCTTCGTACCGTTCCGCGACGGTCGCCCAGCGGGCGAGCCGATCGACTTCGCCACCGGCTTCCGCGGCGAAGATGGCAAGACCCGGGGGCGCCCGGTGGGGGTCACGGTCGACCCGAAAGGTGCGCTGCTGATCGCCGATGACCTGGCCAATACCCTCTGGCGGGTCACGCCCACGCGCTGAACGCAAGGGCCAGTGCCGGCTTGAAAGGGTCGCACTGGCCCCAGGTTCGATAAACAACACCGTCTCCGACAAAAAGCGATATTTTTTCTGTAATGAAAATGTAATATTCGCTTTCGCATACCTACAACAACGTCGGAGCTTCACCCATGCTTGCCTTCTTCCGCCCTGCCGCACACCGCGCGCCCCTGCCCAAGGAGCGCGTAGACAGCACCTACCGCCGCCTGCGCTGGCAAATCTTCGCCGGTATCTTCATCGGCTACGCCGGTTACTACCTGCTGCGCAAGAACTTCTCCCTGGCCATGCCCTACCTGATCGAGGAAGAAGGCTATACCCGCGGGCAACTGGGCGTTGCCATGTCCGCCATCGCCATTGCCTACGGCCTGTCGAAGTTCCTCATGGGCCTGGTCTCGGACCGCTCCAACCCGCGCTACTTCCTGCCCTTCGGCCTGCTGGTGTCGGCGGCGGTGATGTTCGTGTTCGGTTTCGCACATTGGGCCACCTCCAGCGTGGCGATCATGTTCACCCTGCTGTTCATCAACGGCTGGGCCCAGGGCATGGGCTGGCCGCCGAGCGGGCGGACCATGGTGCACTGGTGGTCGCAGAAAGAGCGCGGCGGCGTGGTGTCGGTGTGGAACGTGGCCCACAACGTCGGCGGCGGGCTGATCGGCCCGCTGTTCCTGCTGGGCCTGGGCTGGACAAACGACTGGCACGCCGCCTTCTACGTGCCCGCCGCCGTGGCCGTGGCAGTGGCGGTGTTCGCCTTCGCCACCATGCGCGATACCCCGCAGTCGGTGGGCTTGCCGCCGATCGAGCAGTACAAGAACGATTACCCGGAAGGCTATGACGAAAGCCACGAGAAGGAGTTCTCGGCCAAGCAGATCTTCGTGCAGTACGTACTGCGCAACAAAATGCTGTGGTATATCGCCCTGGCAAACGTTTTCGTCTACCTGCTGCGCTACGGCGTGCTCGACTGGGCACCGACCTACCTGAAGGAGGCCAAGCACTTCACCGTCGACACCACCTCCTGGGCCTATTTCTTCTACGAGTGGGCGGGCATCCCCGGCACCCTGCTGTGCGGCTGGATGTCGGACAAGATCTTCCGTGGCAACCGCGGCCTGACCGGCGTGGTGTTCATGGCCCTGGTCACCGTCGCCACCCTGGTGTACTGGCTCAACCCACCGGGCAACCCGACCGTCGACATGATCGCGCTGTTCTCCATCGGTTTCCTGATCTACGGCCCGGTCATGCTGATCGGCCTGCAAGCGTTGGAGTTGGCGCCGAAGAAGGCTGCCGGTACTGCCGCCGGGTTCACTGGCCTGTTCGGCTACCTGGGCGGCTCGGTCGCAGCCAGCGCGGCCATGGGCTACACCGTCGACCACTTTGGCTGGGACGGTGGCTTCGTGTTGCTGATCGGCGCCTGCCTGCTGGCGATTGCCTTCCTGTTGCCGACCCTGCGCCATACCCAGGTGGCCAGCAAGACGCGCGAGGCCGTCGCTTGACCTGACCCGCTTGCCTGCCTCTGCACATACAACAATGCCGGTGCTTTATTCACCGGCATTGTTGTTTTCAGCAGGCGCAAGTTCACCGGGTACCCACGGTTAATTATGAAAATAGCCACTCGCCACCCACTGTTTTTCTGCACGCCAAAAAAAAGCCGCCTGAGAGCAGGCGGCTAAAAAACCAAAGGGTGATGAAGCGGAGCCAAGCCAGGAAATCGCTCAACGATGAGGGCCCTGGCCACGCGAATTCTTCATCGGGGACGATTCTAGCCCTGCGCCCCGAAAATACTTCAATTAAAAACCGTGATTTCGACTATCAACGAAAGGCAATAGTGCGTATTGCGTTGGGTTTGTTACTCGCGCAACGTTGTCATTAACTGTTACATCACTACACTAAATAGTTGAACACGCGCTATTGACACCGGTCTAACAACTTCAGCTGCATGAAGTCGATATGACCGATGGCCGCCGGGCCAATCGCTACCTGTTTTCACTTCGGCAACCCATTCCCGACCCCTGAAAGAGGTAACCATGAAACATCATCTCTGGCTTGCACTGGCTGGCACGCTGTCCGTGGGCGCCCATGCCGCTTCGCTCGATGTGCCTGTCAACCTGGTCGACGCCGAAGGCAAGGCAACGCCGATCGGTCAGGTCAACATCAACGAAACCGAGTACGGCCTGGTCTTCACCCCCAAGCTGAGCAACCTGCCCGCTGGCATCCACGGCTTCCACGTGCACGAAAACGGCAGCTGTGCACCGGCCGCGAAAGATGGCAAGAACGTCGCGGCACTGGCCGCGGGCGGGCACTTCGACCCGGGCAAGACCGGCAAGCACCTGGGCCCTTATGGCAACGGCCACCTCGGCGACCTGCCGGCACTGTACGTGGCTGCCGACGGCACGGCCAGCTACCCGGTGCTGGCACCGCGCTTGAAGAAAGTGTCCGAGATCAAGGGCCACGCGCTGATGGTGCATGCCGGTGGCGATAACCATTCGGACATGCCGATGCCCCTGGGCGGTGGCGGTGACCGCATGGCCTGCGGCGTGATCTGAGGTTTCCCCGCTCTAGAAGCAGCCCTCGACCCTGTCCCGCGCCGGGCACTGCGCCCGGTGCAGGTTCAGGGCCGTGTTGATGATGCCGATGTGGCTGAACGCTTGGGGAAAGTTGCCAAGCATGCGCTGATTGTCCGGGTCGTACTGCTCGGCCAGTAGCCCGACGTCATTGCACAGCCCAAGCAAACGCGCGTACAGCGTCTCGGCCTGCTGCTGGCGTCCGAGCAGCACATACACATCCGCCAGCCAGAACGAACATACCAGGAATGTTCCTTCCCCCGCTGACAAGCCGTCACCACAGCGGTCGGTGTCGTAGCGCAGCAGCAAGCCCTTGCGCAGCAGCCGGTTCTCGATCTGCTCGAGCGTGCGCAAGAAGCGCGGGTCGTCCGCCGGCAGGAACCCGGTCAAGGCGATGTGCAGCAGGCTGGCGTCCACTTCCTTGCCGCCATAGGCCTGGACAAAGAACTGGCCGTCGGCATCCAGCCCCTGCTCGCAGACCTCGCAGTGAATCTCGTCGGCAACCTGGCGGTAATGCCGAGCCCGCTCGCGATCTTCCTCGGTGTCGTCGGCCAGGCTCGCGGCGCGGTCGAAGGCCACCCAGGCCATGACCTTGGAATGCACGAAATGCTGGCTCCCGCCACGCACCTCCCAGATTCCTTCGTCCGGCTCCCGCCAGATGCCCTCGACGTAAGGCATGATCAACCGGGCAATAGCCGAGCTACGCGGGTGTCGCGCCAAGCCGCCCTTGATCGCCTGGCTCATGGCATCGGCCACCTCGCCGTAGATATCCAGCTGCCGCTGGCCGGCTGCGGCATTGCCGACCCGCACCGGCTGGGAGCCCTCATAGCCTGCCAACCAGGGCAAGGTGTACTCCTGCAGGTCGCGCTCCCCGGCCAGTCCATACATGATCTGCATCTGCTCGGGGTTGCCCGCCACCGAGCGCATCAGCCATTCGCGCCAGGCCTGGGCCTCGTCGAAATACCCCAGGTTCATGAAGGCCAGCAAGGTCATGGTGGCGTCACGCAGCCAGCAGTAGCGGTAGTCCCAGTTACGCTCGCCGCCCAGGCGCTCGGGCAGCGACGTGGTGGCAGCCGCGGCGATGCCCCCGGTAGGCGCATAGGTCAGTGCCTTGAGCGTCAGCAGGGAGCGACGCACCGCTTGGGTATAGGGGCCGACCTCCGGGCAGTTGCCGACGAAGGCCTGCCATTGCTCGATGGTCTGCGCCAACGCCTGCTCGGCGTCGAAACCGGGCTGGTCGGGCAGGTGCGACGGCTGGTGGCTCAGGGCGAATACATGACGTTCACCGGCACCTACACGAAAGCGACAGACACTGTGGTGATCACGAGCGTGCAGACCGACGGTACTGCGCAGCAGCAGGCGATCAGGGCCGGCCACCGCACTCAGGGTCAGCGGGTCGAGCTTTTCCACCCAGGGCACGCTGCGGCCATAATCGAAACGCAACACCAGGTCCATCTCGAAGGCGGTGTCCCCAACCAGGCCCTCGACGATGCGCAATACCGCGTTTCGCTCGCCCAAGGGCATGCAGTCGAGCACACGGGCCTGGCCCTGGTCGGTGGTCCAGGTGGTTTCCAGCACCAGGGTGTCGTCGATGTAACGGCGCTCGCTGCGCAGGACCGAGTCGCTGGGCGCCAGGCGCCAGCGGCCGTTTTCCTCGCTGCCCAGCAAGGCGGCGAACACCGCCGGGGCGTCGAAGCGTGGCAGGCACAGCCAGTCCAGCGAGCCGTCACGGCTGACCAGGGCGGCGCTGCGACAGTTGCCGAGCAGAGCGTAGTCTTCGATATGGGCTGGCATCAGGGCTCCTTGGTATTGGCGTGGCTGGCCTGAAGGACTTACCCCAGGTCGTGCCACTCGCGCTTGTCACGGCTGAGCAGCTCGTTGCCGGCCTCAGGCCCATCCTCACCCGCCGGGTATTCATGCACCTCGCCCCCCGCCGCCCAGGCATCGAGGAATGGCTGCACCGCACGCCAGCCGTTCTCGATGTTGTCGGCGCGCTGGAACAGGGTCTGGTCGCCGGTCAGGCAGTCGTAGATCAGCGTTTCGTAGCCGGTCGCCGGGGTCATCTTGAAGAAGTCCTTGTAGGCAAAACCCATCTCGACATTCTCCATCACCAGCTCCGGGCCGGGGCGCTTGGCCTGAAGGTCGAACCACATGCCTTCGTTGGGCTGGATCTGGATCTTCAAATAGTTGGGCTTGGGCCGCTCCAGCTCGCTCTCGCGAAATTGCGCGTAGGGCGCGGGCTTGAAGCAGATGGCGATCTCGGTGTCGCGCACGCTCATGCGCTTGCCGGTGCGCAGGTAGAACGGCACCCCGGCCCAGCGCCAGTTGTCGATCATGACCTTCAGCGCCACGTAGGTTTCGGTCTGGCTGTTTTTGCCGACCTTGTCTTCCTCGCGGTAGCCCGGCACGCGCTTGCGGCCTTGCTTGCCGGCCACATACTGGCCGCGCACCGAGTTTTTCAAGGCCATCTTCGCCGACCACGGGCGGATCGCACCGACCACCTTGGCCTTCTCGCTGCGCACGGCATCGGCGCCGAAGGCCGCCGGGGGCTCCATGGCGACCATCGCCAGCAATTGGAACAGGTGGTTGGGCACCATGTCGCGCAAGGCCCCGGTGCTGTCGTAGAACGCGCCGCGGGTTTCCACGCCAACGGTTTCGGCGGCAGTGATCTGCACGTGGTCGATGTAGTGGTTGTTCCAGAACGACTCGAACAGGCCATTGGAGAAGCGGCTGACCAGGATGTTCTGCACCGTCTCCTTGCCCAGGTAATGGTCGATGCGGTAGATCTGCCGCTCGCTCATCACCTTGAGCAGGCAGGCGTTGAGCGCCTCGGCGCTGGCAAGGTCGGTACCGAAGGGCTTCTCCACCACCACCCGGCGAAAACCACCGGCGCTTTCATCGAGCAACCCAGCCTCGCCCAGACGCTGCGCCACCTCGGGGAAGAAACGCGGCGAGGTGGCCAAGTAGAAGATGGCGTTGCCGTGGCGGGTCTTGTCGATGCGCTTGCCGATGGCCTCATAGGTGGCCGGGTCGAGGAAGTCGCCGGTCAGGTAGTCGATACGCTTGGCCAGGCGCGTCCACAGGCCTTCGTCCAGGCATTTGGTGGCGCCCTCCTTGCCTTGGTCGCGCTCGGCCATGAAGGCGTGCAGCTGCTCGGCGAACTGCTCGCCGCTGCGCGTGTTGTGGTCGACACCGACGATTTTCAGGTTGCGGTCCAGCAGGCCGTCGCGGCTGAGGTTGTACAGCGCCGGCATCAGCAGGCGCTTGACCAGGTCGCCGTTGGCGCCGAACAGGAACAGGGTGCAGGGAGGAGCGGCGGGAGTGGTCTGTTTAGTCATTGGCCCTTCTTCTCGACGTGGCCACCAAAGCCCAGGCGCATGGCGGAGAGGATCTTGTCACCGTAGGTGCCTTGCTGTTGGCGCGAACGGAAGCGGGCGAACAATGCGCTGGACAGCACCGGCACCGGCACCGCCTGCTCGACGGCGGCATCGATGGTCCAACGCCCCTCCCCGCTGTCGGACACCGAGCCGCTGAACTGCGCCAACTGCGGGTCGGCCACCAAGGCATCGGCGGTGAGGTCGAGCAGCCAGGAGGTGACCACGCTGCCACGGCGCCACACCTCGGCGATCTCGGCCACGTTCAGGTCGAAGCGCTGGTCTTCGGGCAACTCATCGCCACCTTTGCTGCGCAGCAGGTCGAAGCCTTCGGCGTAAGCCTGCATCAGGCCGTATTCGATGCCGTTGTGCACCATCTTCACGTAGTGCCCGGCGCCGGGGGGGCCGGCGTGGATGTAGCCGTGCTCGGCGCGCTGGTGCTCGCCTTCGCGGCCCTGGGTGCGGGGGATGTCGCCGACCCCGGGGGCCAGGGCCTTGAACAGCGGCTCGAGACGCTCGAAGACGTCTTTCTCGCCACCGATCATCATGCAGTAGCCGCGCTCCAGCCCCCACACCCCGCCAGAGGTGCCCACGTCCAGGTAGTGCAGGCCACGCGTGGCCAGCTCGCTGGCGCGGCGCATGTCGTCCTTGTAGAAGGTGTTGCCACCGTCGATGATCGCATCGCCCGGCTCCAGCAGGTCGGCCAACTGCGCGATGGTCTGCTCGGTGGGCTCGCCTGCCGGCAGCATCACCCACACCGCACGCGGCGCCTTCAGTTTCTGCACCAGCGCGCCCAAGTCATGGGCCCCCTGGGCACCCTCGCCCTCCAGGCCGGTGACTGCCTCGCGATTGCGATCGTGAACCACGGTGCGGTGGCCCGCGCGCATCAGCCGCCTTGCAATATTGCCGCCCATGCGGCCCAGCCCGACGATTCCCAATTGCATGTGCGGACGCTCCCCTTAGAAATGAATGACTACGCGATTGCGGTTTTCAGATTAGTCCAGCACTTGGCCCGAGGGTTCAGCGACGAACGGCACGACCACGATAAACAAAAAAGTTCCCAAGCATCGCGAAAGAATTCAGAATGCGCGCCGCAAGCGACTATGCTTAAGCCTGTCACCAGCCAAACCGCGAGGTGTGCTCATGGGTACCGTAATGCCAGCCACTCCCACCCAGACCCTCTACGTCACCATTCGTCGTGACGAACTGCGCCAGTTGAAAGACGAACGCGACCAGCTGCGCCTCCAGGTCGCCCAACTGAACCTGCTGCTGCAACAATCGCGCGACGTCGAAAAGTCCCTTAGCGCATAAGCATTCGCTGATACTTGGCGTTTCTTGCCGTCCCTAACCTGAGCCACGCCGCAGGCACCCCTCTGGTGCCTGCCCTGCTGGAGCTCACCATGCCCCGCCTGAAGTATCTCCTCCCGTTCGCCCTGCTCGCCTGCACCTTGCAAGCCCAAGCCGCGCCAGCCCATTGCCAGGCCCTCGACCAGGCCCAGGCCCTGGACTTGTTCAAGCAATGGAACGACAGCCTGCAAACCCGCGATGCCGCCAAGGTAGCGGCGCTGTACAGCGATGACGCCGTGCTGCTGCCCACCGTCTCGAAGACCCCACGGCTGACACCCGCCGCGCGAGTCGACTACTTCGAGCACTTCTTGAGTGAAGGCCCATCGGGTCAGCTCGACAGCCATCACCTGCAAGCGGGCTGCAACGTGGCCACCCTGGCCGGGCTGTACACGTTCCAGTTCGCCGACACCGGCAAGCAGGTAGCCGCCCGCTACACCTTCACCTACCAGTTCGACGGCCAGCAGTGGCTGATCAGCCAGCACCACTCGTCGCTGCTGCCCAGCAGTTGACCCTTGGCCCGCCCGTTCTGCGGGCGGGCACGTCGCACCTGCCGACCCTACGCACCAAAACAACGCACCAAAACGATGCATTTTCGCACCGGTGCGAGGCACGCTTACGCCCCCTGCAAGCCCTTGCTATCCCACCGCCCAAGCCTTTTCACATCTTGTGACATCCGCCAACGTTTGCGTCTAACTCGCCTCATAACAAAAGTGACCAGTGGGTCACTTTTTTAGCTCCGCCTCTCCTACACTCGAAATTCGGCTCGCTAATTGCTCGTAAGAAATCACGGAAAAAAAGTCGAACTTTCCGAAAAGCGGGCAGGTCAGGAAGTAAGTAGGCCAGGCAAAGGGAAATCCCAGACCTCGGCTCACCCACCCCCACCCGTCCAGGTGCCTTCGGCCGGAATGCCGATAGCACGGTGCGTGCGCGCACGACCCAGGGGCAAGGAAAGCATCACGCAGTACAGACCAGAAAATCAGAGAGAACCAACACCAGATAACACGATGGGTGGCCCGCCACCCGTGCGTAAGGACGGAGAGAAGTATGATCAGTGCCGCTGTCGAACCTCATGTAGATGCATTCAAACCGGAACACCGCGAGCCGCTCCTGCCAGGCTTCGCCCCGACAGCCAAGGCCCCCAGCAAACCGCGTCGCGATAACCCGAACGCCCGCAAGATCCTGTTCGTCACCTCGGAAATTGCCGACCTGGTCAAGACCGGCGGCCTGGGCGATGTGTCCGCCGCGCTGCCGCGCGCCCTGGCTCATCGGCACGACGTGCGGGTGCTGATTCCCGGTTATCGCCAGGTGATGGAAAGCGACAACCCGATCCATATCGTCGGCGAACTGGGCGGCCACGCCGCGTTGCCACCGTGCAAGATCGGCCGCATGGACCTCGCCGACGGCCTGGTCATCTACGTGCTGATCTGCCCTGAGCTTTACCTGCGCGACGGCACCCCATATGGCGCCAACAATGGCCGCGACTGGCCGGACAACCATATCCGCTTCGCCCGCCTGGGCCTGGCTGCCGCGGAAATCGCCGCTGGCGAAGGCATGATTCACTGGAAGCCGGACCTGGTCCACGCCCACGATTGGCCTGCCGGCCTTGCCCCGGCCTACATGCACTGGCGCGGCCTGAAGACCCCAACCCTGTTCACCATTCACAACCTGGCCTACCAGGGCGTGTACAACCGCGGGTGCAGCCCGGAGCTGGCCATTCCCGAGCACGCCATGCAGCAGGAAGGCATGGAGTTCTACGGCAAACTGTCGTTCCTCAAGGCCGGCCTTGCCTACTCCAGCCACATCACCACGGTCAGCGCCACCTATGCCCGGGAAATCACCACCCCCGAGTTCGGCTGCGGCCTCGACGGTTTCCTGGCCAGCAAGGCCGAACAAGGGCTGCTCGGCGGTATTCCCAACGGCATCGACGAGAGCTGGGACTCGGCCACCGACCAGCATCTGCAACACAACTTCAGCCTCAACGACTGGGAAGGCAAGGCCCGCAACAGCGACGAAGTCCGCGCCCTGTTCGGCCTCGACCCGTCCGAAGGCCCGCTGTTCGCCGTGGTCTCGCGCCTGGTCTACCAGAAGGGCCTGGACCTGACCCTGGGAGTGGCCGACTACATCGTCGAACAAGGCGGCCAGATCGCCATTATCGGCCGTGGCGAACCCGAGGAAGAGCAGGCCATGCGCGAGCTGGCCCAGCGTCACCCAGGGCGCATCGGGGTGAACATCGGTTTCAACGAGACCGATGCCCGGCGCATGTTCGCTGGCAGCGACTTCCTGCTCATGCCGTCGCGTTACGAGCCTTGCGGGCTGAGCCAGATGTACGCGCAGCGTTTCGGCTCGCTGCCGGTAGCGCGCAATACCGGCGGGTTGGCCGACACCATCGAGAACGGCGTGACCGGTTTCCTGTTCGACGAATCCACTGTCGAGAGCTATCGCGAAGCGCTGAGCCGAGCCTTCTATGTCTATGAGAAGAAGGACCTGCTGCACGCCATGCGCTGCCTGTCGATGACCCAACCCTTCAACTGGTGCCAGGCGGTGGAACCCTACGCCCGGCTGTACGAGGAGCTGGTGCACCAGGTTCGCGTCGGCCACTACTGAACGAGGGGCCGAACAATGCACAAGCATGGCGCACACTCGCTGGACGCCACGTCGGCGCGCTTCGCCCTTTGGGCACCGGATGCGCACCGCGTGAGCGTGCACTTGCACCAACACGCAGCGATCGAGATGCAGCCCGATGGCACTGGCTGGTTCAGCGCCATCGCGGCCTGCCCGCCCGGCACGCGCTACCACTACCGTGTCGATGAGCAACACGATGTGCCCGACCCGGCCTCGCGCTACCAGCCCGAAGGCGTCCACGGCCCCAGCGAACTGGTGAGCCTGGCCGACTTCAACTGGCGTCACCCCTGGCGCGGACGCCCCTGGCACGAGGCGGTGATCCTGGAGCTGCACGCTGGGCTGCTCGGCGGCTACACAGGTATCGCCAAGCACCTGCCACGCCTGGCCGCGCTGGGCATCACGGCGATCGAGCTGATGCCCCTCGCGCAGTTTCCCGGACAGCGCAACTGGGGCTATGACGGCGTGCTGCCGTTCGCCGCGCACAACAGCTATGGCCGCCCCCACGAACTCTGCCAACTGGTCGACCAGGCCCACGGCCACGGCCTGATGGTGCTCGTGGACGTGGTCTACAACCACTTCGGTCCGGACGGCAACTTCCTGCACCAGTACGCCGGGCCATTCTTTCGCGAAGATCGCCAGACCCCTTGGGGCGCCGCCATCGATTTTCGCCGCGCCGAGGTGCGCGAGTTCTTCATCCAGAACGCCCTGATGTGGTTGTGCGACTACCGTATCGACGGCCTGCGCCTGGACGCGGTGCACGCCATCGACCAACCGGATTTCCTGGTGGAACTGGCCGAGCGCGTGCGCGCCGCGGTCGAGCCCGGACGCCAGGTGTGGCTGGTGCTGGAAAACGAGCACAACCAGGCTGGGCTGCTGGAACAGGGCTTCGACGCCCAATGGAACGACGACGGACACAACGCCCTGCACGTGCTGCTGACCGGGGAGACCGAGGGCTACTACGCCGACTACCAGCACCGCCCCATCGACCAGTTGGCCCGCTGCCTGGGCGAAGGTTTCGTATTCCAGGGCCAGCCCAACCGGCATGGCACGCCGCGCGGCGAACCCAGCGCGCACCTGCCGCCCACCTCATTCGTCCTGTTCTTGCAGAACCACGATCAGATCGGCAACCGCGCCCTGGGCGAACGCTTGAGCCGCCTGTGCCCGCCCCAGGCGTTGCGCGCGGCCACCGGGCTGTTGCTGCTGGCGCCCATGATCCCGTTGCTGTTCATGGGCGATGAAGAAGGCAGTCGCCAACCGTTCCTGTTCTTCACCGATTTCCACGATGAGCTGGCCGATGCCGTGCGCGAAGGCCGTCGTGGCGAGTTCGCCCATTTCGCCGCATTCAACGACCCAGCGCAGCGCGCCCGCATTCCCGACCCCAACGCCTACGAAACCTTCGAGGCCTCGCGCCCCGGTGCCGAGGATGTACTGGCCGGCTGGCACGGCCTGTACCAGCAACTGCTCCAGCTGCGCCAGCGCTACATCACCCCGCACCTGCCCGGCGCCCAGGCCTTGGGCTGCGAGGTGCTGGGCGAACAAGCGCTGACCGCACGCTGGCGCCTGGGCGATGGCAGCGAGCTGCGTATCGACCTGAACCTGGCCCCGCACCCGCAGCCAGCGACCCTGCCCGACACCCGCTGGCGCCTGTTCGACAGCAGCGACAACGCCCACCCCGATTGCACCCTGGCCGCCTACAGCTGCGTGGCCAGCCTGCTTGCCCCTGGCCTGGAGACTCCATGAGCGAACTGCCGCTGCACCAACTGGCCGCCCGCGCAGGCTTGGCCCGCGACTGGGTCGATGCCAACAACCGCCCGCAACAGGTCAATGACGATGTACTGCGCCGGGTGCTCGAAGCCCTCGGCCACGCCGCCCACGACGACCGCGCCATCGCCAGTAGCCTCGCGGCGCTGGAACAGGCCGACGACAGCGAGCACCTGCCGCCACTCCTGACCACCGAAGTGGGCACGCCGCTGGCGTTGTCACACTGGTTCGCCGCCAACAGCGCGGTGGACTGCACCCTGGAAGACGGCAGCCACCTGGCCATCCGGCTCGATGCCCAGGCACAACTACCTGGCGAACTGCCCCTGGGCTACCACCAACTGCTGATCGATGGCCGCACCTTCACCGTCGCCGTGGCGCCAGCGCGCTGCTTCAGCCTGGATGACAGCGTGGAACAGCCCCCGGCACGGCGCTGGGGCCTGGCCGTGCAGCTGTACAGCCTGCGACGCCCCGGTGACGGCGGCTATGGCGACTGCCTGGCCCTGGAGCAACTGGCGCGCAGTGCTGCCGAGCGCGGCGCCGATGCGCTGGCCATTAGCCCGATCCATGCCCTTTCGGTCTTCGACCAACAGCACTACAGCCCCTACTCGCCCTCCAGCCGCCTACTGCTCAACACCCTGTACGCCAGCCCTGCGGCGATCCTCGGCGAACGTGCAGTGCGCATGGCCATCGAGGCCTGCGACCTGTCGCAAACCCTTGAAGACCTCGAGCAACAGCCGCTGGTCGACTGGCCCCGCGCCGCCTATGCCCGGCAACAGTTACTGCAAGCGCTGTACAAGGACTTCAGCCACGGCGAGCACCCGCTGCGCGAAGACTTCGAACGGTTTCGCGCCGCAGGCGGCCAGGCCCTGGAGCACCACTGCCGCTTCGAGGTGCTGCAGGCCGAAGCCGTCGAGCAAGGCCTGGGCGCCGACTGGCGACGCTGGCCCGCCGCCTGGCACGACCCCTATCACCCCGAAGTCGAGGCGTTCGCCGATACGTACCCGGCGCGGATCGAATTCCAGGCGTTCTGCCAATGGCTGACCGAACGCGGCCTGCAACGTGCCCAGCAGGCGGCACGCAGCAACGGCATGGCCATCGGCCTGGTGGCGGACCTGGCGGTCGGTGCCGATGGTGCCGGAAGCCAGGCCTGGAGTCGCCAGGACGAGCTGCTGGCCGACCTCAAGGTCGGCGCACCGCCGGATATCCTCAACCGCGCCGGCCAGGACTGGGGGATCTGCGCTTTCTCGCCACAAGGCCTCAAGCGCCATGGCTACCGCGCGTTCATCGAAATGCTGCGGGCCAACCTGGCCCATGCCGGTGGCCTGCGCATCGACCATGTCATGGGCCTGCGTCGGCTATGGCTGATTCCCCGGGGCGCCAAGCCCAGCGAGGGCGCCTACCTGCATTACCCGCTCGAAGACCTGCTGCGCCTGCTGGCACTGGAGTCGGTGCGCCACCAGGCGGTGATCCTTGGCGAAGACCTGGGCACGGTCCCCGAAGGCCTGCGCGAACAGCTGGCGGAAAAGGCCGTGCTGGGCATGCGCGTACTGCCCTTCGAGCAGAGCGCACCCGGGCATTTCAAGGCGATCCTCGACTGGCCCGACAACGCCCTGGCCACCACCGGCACCCACGACCTGGCGCCGCTGGCCGGCTGGCTGCAAGACCGCGATATCGACTGGCAACACCGCTTGAAACTGATCGACGCAGCAACCGAACTGCATTGGCGCCACGAGCGCCAGGCCGAGCGTGCTGGCCTGCGGCGCACCCTGGAAAGCAACTACGGCGTGCTGGCCGACGACGACGCCCTGATCGACGCCGCCATCCGCTACGTCGGCCATACCCGCGCGCCACTGGTGCTGGTCCCTCTGGAAGACCTGTTGGGCAACGATGAGCAACCCAACCTGCCCGGCACCACCGATGGCCACCCGAACTGGCGCCGGCGCTTCGCCCAGCCGGTGCGCGAATTACTCGACGACACGCACGCCGCCCGGCGCCTGGAGCTGCTGGCCCAGGCCCGCGAACAAGCCTGGGAGCGTGACCGATGAAGCCCTTGACCGCGACATTGCGCCTGCAATTGCACAGCGATTTCACTCTGGATGACGCAATCCCCCTGGTGCCCTACTTTGCCCGGCTGGGCATCAGCCACCTGTACGCCTCGCCGATCCTCAAGGCCCGTGCCGGTTCCCGACATGGCTATGACGTGGTCGACCCCACCCAGGTCAACCCGGAGCTTGGCGGCGAAGCGGCGTTGCTGCGCCTGGTGAACACGCTGCGCCAGCATGATATGGGCCTGATCCTCGACACCGTGTCCAACCACATGGCCGTGGGCGGTGCCGACAACCCCTGGTGGCAGAGCTTGCTGGCCTGGGGCCGACGCAGCCCTTATGCAGAGTTCTTCGACATCCAGTGGCACTCCAGCGACCCGCTGCTGGCCGGCCAGTTGCTGCTGCCGTTCCTGGGCAGCGACTACGGCGTGGCGTTGCAGGAAGGCACGATCCCGCTGAGCTTCGACAGCGGCCAGGGCGTGCTGGAAATCGCCCACTACGAACACCGTTTCCCCATCTGCCCGCTGGACTACGGGCGCATCCTCGGGCATGCCGAGGACCCGCGCCTGCGCGCCCTGGCCCAGCAGTTCGCGACCTTGCACGAAGCCGCCGAGCCATTGGCCGAGGCCCAGCCCCTGCACGCAGAGCTGGCACGCCTGGTGAACGCCGGCGCCAGCCTGGAACCTGCGCTTGCCGCCTTCGACAGCCGCACCGAGCCGGGCTTCAAGCGCCTGCACGTGCTGTTGGAGCGCCAAACCTACCGCCTGGCCAGCTGGCGCACCGCCGCCGACGACATCAACTGGCGGCGCTTCTTCGACATCAACGAACTCGGCGGCTTGCGGGTGGAGCGTGCCGTGGTGTTCGAAGCTACCCACGCCAAGCTGTTCGAGCTGATAGAGCGCGGCCTGGTCGACGGCCTGCGTATCGACCATATCGACGGGCTGGCCGACCCACGCCGCTACTGCCGCAACCTGCGCCGACGGGTCGACGGCTTGCTGGCCCGCAGGCCACAAGCGGCGGCGCTGGAACACTTCCCGATCTACGTCGAAAAGATCCTCGGCGAAGGTGAAACCCTGCACCGCGACTGGCTCACCGACGGCACCACCGGCTACGAATTCATGAACCAGGTGTCGCTGCTGCAGCACGACCCGCTCGGCGAAGCGCCGCTGACCGAGCTGTGGACCGCCGTCAGCGAACGCCCGCCCTTCGACGAGGAAGTGCGCAACGCCCGCCGCCTGGTGCTCAACGCCAGCCTGGCCGGCGACTGCGAATCGGTGGCCCAGGCCCTGTTGCAGGTGGCCCGCGACGACCTCATGACCCGCGACCTCACCCTGGGCGCGATCCGCCGTGCCTTGCAGGCGCTGGTCGAGCACTATCCGGTGTACCGTACCTACATCAATGCCTGCGGGCGCCCCGCCGAAGACGAGGCGTTCTTCCAGCAGGCCCTGGCCGGTGCCCGGCAGTCCCTGGGCGAAGCCGACTGGCCACTGCTCGATCACCTGCAACGCTGGCTGGGCGGGCAACCCTGGCGCCAACTGCCGCCGGGCCGCCCGCGCAAGCACCTGCGCCACGCCTGCGTGCGCTTCCAGCAACTGACTGCCCCTAGCGCCGCGAAGGCTGTGGAGGACACCGCCTTCTACCGCAGCGCACGCTTGCTGTCGCGCAACGACGTCGGTTTCGAGCCCGGGCGATTCAGCAGCACGCCCGAGCAGTTTCACAGCGAATGCCAGCGCCGCCTGCACGATTTCCCAGACAGCCTGCTGGCCACCGCCACCCACGACCACAAGCGCGGCGAGGACTGCCGTGCGCGCCTGGCAGTGCTGAGCGAACGCGCCGACTGGCTGGCCAGCCGCGTGGCGCATTGGCAGGCGTTGGCCGCGCCGCTGCGCGAGACGCTGGAGGATGGCCCCGCGCCGAGCGCCGGGGACGAGTTGATGCTGTACCAGACCCTGCTCGCCAGCTGGCCGCTGAACCTCGGCGAACACGACCCGCAGGGTTTGCAACAGTTCGCCGAGCGCGTGCGCCAATGGCAGCAGAAGGCCCTGCGCGAGGCCAAGCTGCGCAGCAGTTGGAGCGCGCCGAACGAAGGTTACGAACAAAGCTGCGCAGCCTTCGTCGACGGCCTGCTGCTTGAGGCAGACCACCAGCAATTGCGCCATTCGCTGGCCACGGCTGCGCAGCGTATCGCCTGCGCCGGTGCGCTCAACGGCTTGGTCCAATGCCTGTTGCGCATGACCGTCCCAGGGGTGCCCGACCTGTACCAAGGCAACGAATACTGGGACCTGAGCCTGGTCGACCCGGACAATCGCCGCCCGGTGGACTACGCTTGCCGACGGGCCAGTCTGGATGACTCCGCGCCACTGGGCGAGCTGCTCGGCCACTGGCAAGACGGACGCATCAAGCAGGCGCTGGTGGCCCGGGTGCTGAACCTGCGCCAGGCCCACCCTGCCCTGTTCCAGCGCGGCGCCTACCTGCCGCTGAACGTGCGTGGTCGTCATGCCGACAAGGTGCTGGCCTTCGCCCGCCTCGGCGAAGGCGAACGCGCCATCGTCGTGGTACCTCGGTTGGCAAGCCGCCTGCTGGGCGATGCCACCATCCCGTTGATCCCGGCACAGAACTGGGACGATACCCGGCTGGTTCTGCCGTTTGACGTGTCACCTGCCAACTGCACGGGACTTTTCCCGCACACCGCTGTCAGCCCTTCTAGAGAGATGTTGTTAAGCGATGTGCTGGAGGTTTTTCCGGTCAATTTGTTGCTTGAAACTGCATGTACATCAGGAGCGTCGAGATGAGTGTCGAAGAAAAGCGTGTTCGTGAATTCGCCTATCAGATCTGGGAGTCGGAAGGTAAGCCCGAAGGCCAGGAGGAACGCCATTGGGAAATGGCTCGCAAACTGGCCGAGGCCGAGGCGCTAGCGCCGAAGGCGGCGCCGCGCAAGAAGGCCGTCGCCAAGCCGAAAACGGCTGACGAGCCGAAGGTGGCCGCCGCGCCCAAGGCGCCGGTCGCTGCCAAGCCTGTCGCCACCAAGCCTGCGGCCGAGAAAAAGCCGCGGGCGGCCAGGAAGCCCGCAGCGGGCTGACCAGCCTCTTCGCGGGCAAGCCCGCTCCTGCAGAGACACCGCTGCCGCTGTAGGAGCGGGCTCGACATATTCCCCATTTCCAGGCTGACAGAGGACCGCCATGAGCCCCCGCACCCCAAAGAAAACCCGCGCCATCGCACCCTCCCGCCTGCGCGAAGGCCTGCCCTTCCCCCTCGGTGCCACCTGGGATGGCCTGGGCGTCAACTTCGCCCTGTTCTCGGCCAACGCCACCAAGGTCGAGCTGTGCCTGTTCGACCCCAGCGGCGAGCAGGAAATCGAACGCATCGAACTGCCCGAGTACACCGACGAAATCTTCCATGGCTATTTGCCCGATGCCCACCCCGGCCTGGTCTATGGCTATCGCGTGCATGGCCCGTACGAGCCCGAGAACGGCCACCGCTTCAACCCTAACAAGCTGTTGATCGACCCCTACGCCAAGCAACTGGTGGGCACGCTGAAATGGTCCGAAGCGCTGTTCGGCTACACCATCGGCCACCCCGATGGCGACCTCTCGTTCGATGAGCGCGACAGCGCGCCATTCGTGCCCAAGTGCAAGGTGATCGACCCGGCGTTCACCTGGGGCCGCGACCAGCGCGTGCAGATTCCCTGGGAACGCACCATCGTCTACGAAGCCCACACCCGCGGCATCAGCATGCGCCACCCGGCGGTGCCCGAGCACCTGCGCGGCACCTTCGCGGGCCTGGCCAACGACGAGCTGCTGGGGCATATCAAGGCGCTCGGCGTGTCCAGCATCGAGCTGCTGCCGATCCATGCCTTCGTCAATGACCAGCACCTGCTGCAAAAGGGCCTGAACAATTACTGGGGCTACAACAGCATCGCCTTCTTCGCACCGCACCCCAAGTACCTGGCCAGCGGCAAGATCGCCGAGTTCAAGGAGATGGTCGCGCACCTGCATGACGCGGGCCTGGAGGTGATTCTCGATGTGGTCTACAACCACACCGCCGAGGGCAACGAGCTGGGTCCGACTCTGTCGATGCGTGGGATCGACAATGCCTCCTATTACCGCCTGATGCCCGACGACAAGCGCTTCTACATCAACGATTCCGGCACCGGCAACACCCTCGACCTCAGCCACCCCTGCGTGCTGCAACTGGTCACCGACTCGCTGCGCTACTGGGCCGGCGAAATGCACGTGGACGGTTTCCGCTTCGACCTGGCGACCATCCTCGGCCGCTATCACGATGGCTACAACGAGCGCCACAGCTTCCTCGTGGCCTGCCGCCAGGACCCCCTGCTCAGCCAGGTCAAGCTGATCGCCGAGCCCTGGGACTGCGGCCCAGGAGGCTACCAGGTGGGCAACTTCGCACCGGGCTGGGCGGAGTGGAACGACCGTTTCCGCGACACCGTGCGCGCCTTCTGGAAAGGCGACGAAGGCCAGCTGGCCGACTTCGCCTCGCGCATGACCGCCTCGGGCGACCTGTTCAACAACCGGGGCCGGCGCCCCTATGCCTCGGTGAACTTCATCACCGCGCATGACGGCTTCACCCTGCGCGACCTGGTGTCGTACAACGAGAAGCACAACGAGGACAACGACGAAAACAACCAGGACGGCACCAGCAACAACCTGTCGTGGAACTGCGGCGCCGAAGGCCCCACCGACGACCCTGAGATCAATGCACTGCGCATGCGCCAGATGCGCAATTTCTTCGCCACCCTGCTGTTCGCCCAGGGCACGCCGATGATCGTCGCGGGCGATGAGTTCAGCCGCACCCAACATGGCAACAACAATGCCTACTGCCAGGACAGCGAGATCGGCTGGGTCAACTGGGACCTGGACGAGGACGGCACGCAGTTGCTGGCCTTCGTCAAGCGCCTGACCAAGCTGCGCCTGGCCTACCCGGTGCTGCGCCGCTCGCGTTTCCTGGTGGGCGACTACAACGAGGCGATCGGGGTCAAGGACGTCACCTGGCTGGCCCCCGATGGCAGCGAGATGGGCGTGGAGCAATGGCACGACCCCCATGGCCGCTGCCTGGGCATGCTCATGGATGGCCGCGCCCAGGTCAGCGGCATCGCCCGCCCCGGCGCGGAGGCGACCTTGCTGCTGATCGTCAACGCCCACCACGACACCGTGCCCTTCCTGCTGCCGACGGTGCCGGAGGGCGACTACTGGAGCTGCCTGGTCGACACCGATCGGCCGCAATTGCGAAAGCCGCAGCACCTGGCGTTCGAAACCCAGTTCGAGGTGCAGGGCCGCTCATTGCTGCTGATGGCGTTGCAGCGCGAAGAAGACTGAGCCGCTCGACGCGGACCCTGTAGGCGCGAGCGTGCCCGCGAACACTGGCGCAGCCGGTGCCATGCGCTGCGGTGTATGGCCAGGGCTTGTGCCCTGGTTCGCAGGCAAGCCCGCACCTCCACCTGCCGAGCACCCGCAGGGTTCTAGCAACGTTTCGATATAGCAGATGCCGGGCAAAGAACCTTCCCCGCTATAGCCCAATCAAATTTCAGCCTATTCAATGAATTAGCACCCTCGATGGCGCTATCACGTTCTTTTCACCGTTTCTTGACGCAAGCCTCGCCGTCTCCTTAGCTGAACATATCGCCCACTGCGAAAATTTCGCGCCGAGCCTCTAGCACGCGCCTTTGCGCGCGCGCCTGAAGGCCCCGCGCGCTGGTTTGGGTCGCCCACTGTTTTTGTGTCGTACAGCTCGTGACATCACGCCAGGCCTTGGCTGTTACTCATAAAAACAGGAGATCCGCCATGAAACGAGCATCGATTCCATCCCGTTTCGAGTGTCTGTTCTGTGCGGTTTCCACGTCGCTGCTTCTGGCAACCCCGGTGGAAACCTACGCCTTCGACCTCAACGACGCCCCACCCTTGGGCAACTTGCTGGCGCAACCGCGGATGCCGCAGCTGTCGCTTGACCCGGTCAATGCCAGCGGGCTAGGCCTCGGCACCTTGCAGGCGTTCTCCGAGCGCATGGCCGAGCGCCACGGGCCACTGCCCAGCAATCTCACCGCCAGCCAGTGGGCGCAGTTCTTTCCGGGCGTGGGCAGCCGCCAGAACGCCCCTGCCCAGCTGGAAGCACCCAGCCAGCAGCTGTTGATCGGCCCGGACCTGTTCGTGCGCGAAACCGCTGCCGGCAACGTGCACCGCGCCGGGATCTTCGTCGGCCACAACAACCTGCAAAGCAGCTTCAACGGCATGCGTCCGCTGCTGGGCGACAAGCAGCGCAATGCGGTAAACCTTAGCGGCGAGAGCCTCGGCGTGTACTGGAGCATGACCCATGACCAAGGCTGGCACCTGGACGCAGTGGCCATGGGCACGCGCATCGACGTCAATGGCCGTGGCGAGAACGGCAAGCGCCTGGACGACAGTGGCCATGCGATGACCTTCTCGGTAGAGGGCGGCTACCCCATCGGGCTGGGCGGCGGGTGGGTGATCGAGCCCCAGGCGCAGTTGATCAACCAACAGTTCTTCCCCGGCAGCCAGGCCCAGGCCGAGACCCTGCAGGCATTCGACAGCCAGCCGAGCTGGAGCGGCCGAGTGGGGGCCAAGCTGTCAGCGCGCTACGAGGTGCGCGGCATGCCCATCGAACCCTACGTACGTACCAACGTGTGGTACGACTTCAGCAATGCCGAGGCGGTCAAGCTGGACCAGGTAGACAAGATCTCCAGTTCGCGCAGCTCGGCCACCGTGGAATTGGGATTGGGACTGGTGGCACGGGTCACGCCGAAGGTGGCGCTGTTCGTCAGTGCCGACTACAGCAGCGATGTGGACGACAACGACTTGAATGGGCTGATCGGTAGCCTTGGGGTGCGGATGCGTTGGTGACCGCCCACAACAATGGCACGCGCCCTGTAGGAACCGTTGCCCGCGAACCAGGGCCAAGCCCTGGCCATGCAACGCGGTGAATGCTTCGCGGGCAGGCCCGCTCCTACAGGTAGCGATATCGCCGATTAGCTCGGTTTCATCACCAATACCCCGAGCGGCGGCAGGTTCAGCGCCAGCGACAACGGCTGCCCGTGGCTGGGCAACGCCTCACTGGTCACCGCCCCGAGGTTGCCGAGATTGCTGCCGGCATACAGCTCGGCATCGCTATTGAGCAGCTCCTGCCACTGCTCACCGAACGGCACGCCGATGCGATACCCCTCGCGCGGCACCGGGGTGAAGTTGGCCACCACCAGCAGCGGCTCTCCATTGCTGCTCCAGCGCAACCAGGCATACACGCTGTTTTGCGCGTCATCGCCGATCAGCCACTGGAAGCCCTGGGGCAGGCAGTCCTGCTCGTGCAACGCAGGTTGCTCGCGGTACAGGCGGTTCAAGTCGCCGACCAGCTTCTGTACGCCTTGGTGTTCCGAATACTGGAGCAAGTACCAGTCCAACTGCTGATCGTGGTTCCATTCGCGCCACTGGCCGAACTCACAACCCATGAACAGCAGCTTCTTGCCAGGGTGCATCCACATGAAGGTCAGGTAGGCCCGCAGGTTGGCGAACTTCTGCCAACGGTCACCCGGCATCTTGTCGATCAGCGAATGCTTGCCGTGCACCACTTCGTCGTGGGAGATCGGCAGGATGAAATGCTCGGAATAGGCGTAGATCAGCCCGAAGCTCATCTCGTTGTGATGGTAGGTGCGGTGGATAGGGTCGTTCTGGATGTAGTGCAGGGTGTCGTGCATCCAACCCATGTTCCACTTGTAGGCAAAGCCCAGGCCGCCCTGCTGGGTCGGCTGGCTGACGCCGGGCCAGGCCGTGGATTCCTCGGCGATCACCAACGCGCCAGGCACCTCGAAGGCAGCGATGTCGTTGAGCTGGCGGATGAAGTCGATGGCCTCGAGGTTCTCGCGCCCGCCGTGGCGGTTGGGCACCCATTCGCCGGCCTTGCGCGAGTAGTCGCGGTAAAGCATCGAGGCCACCGCATCGACGCGCAGGCCATCGATGTGGAAATGCTTGAGCCAGTGCAGCGCCGAGGCCAGCATGAAGCCGCGCACCTCGTTACGGCCGAGGTTGTAGATCAGCGTGTTCCAATCCTGGTGGAAGCCTTCGTGAGGGTTGTCGTATTCATACAGCGCAGTACCGTCGAAACGTGCCAGGCCGTGTTCGTCGGTGGGGAAATGCGCCGGCACCCAGTCGAGGATCACCCCGATGCCACCCTGGTGGCAGGCATCGATAAAGGCGGCAAAGTCCTCGGCGCTGCCATAGCGCGAGGTGGGCGCGAACAGCGACAGCGGCTGGTAGCCCCAGGAGCCGCCGAACGGATGCTCCATGATCGGCAGCAACTCGATGTGGGTGAAGCCCAGCTCCTGCACATAGGGCACCAGGCGCTCGGCCAGCTCGTGCCAGTTGTAGAAGCGCACCAACTCACCGCCGTCGTCCAGCTCACAGCGCCAGGAGCCGGCGTGCAGTTCGTAGATCGACAGCGGCGCGTTGTAGGCATGGCGCTGGGCGCGCTGCTGCATCCAGTCGTGGTCGCGCCATTGATGCTGCAATGGCCCCGCGACCTTTGACGCGGTGCTCGGCGGCAGCTCGGTGGCGCGAGCCAGGGGGTCGGCCTTGAGCGGCAGCACGCCGTCGCGGCCCAGCACCTCGAACTTGTAGGTTTCGCCCACCGCCAGGCGCGGCACGAACAGCTCCCATACCCCGGCGTTGTGGCGCAGGCGCATGGGGTGGCGGCGGCCGTCCCAGTTGTTGAAGTCACCTACCACCGACACGCGCCGGGCATTCGGCGCCCACACCGAGAACAGCACCCCGTCGATGCCCTCGACCTGGGTGGGCTGCGCGCCGAAGCGCCCAGACAGGTCGCGGTGGTTGCCCTCGGCGAACAGGTACAGGTCCATCTCGCCCAGTTGCGGGCCGAAGCTGTAGGGGTCTTCGGTGACTTGCTCGCCGCCGGGCCAACTGACCTGCAATTGGTAGGGCTGGGCCTCGTCCAGGTGCAAGGTGAACAGGCCGGGGAGACTACCCTGTTGCATCTCGCCCAGCAGACGCCCGTCCTGGCGTGCAAGAACCCGTACGCTCAAGGCGTTGGGCAGGAAGGCGCGCACGAACACGCCACCGGCGCCATCGCCGTGGGTTCCCAGTACCGCGAAGGGGTCGGCGTGCTCGGCGCGGGCCAGGGCGTCGATGTCCCGTTGCCGAAGGCCACCGTTATCACGCGTTGTTGCATTCATTTCACTGCCCCTTTCCATGTGTGCTCATAAGTCGTACCTGCAGGAGCGGGCTTGTCGGAACGCCGAACCGCCGCGAACCGGGGCACAGCCCTGGCCATACACTGCGTGTGCCGGTGTTCGCGGCCAAGCCCGCTTCTGCAGGGGTCGTGTGAAATTCGCCAGTCACGACTCACCCCAGGTGCTGATCAACCCATGCAGACCATGCAAAGGCACGGCCAGCCAGCTGGGACGGTTCTCGGCCTCGTAGGCGATCTCGTAGGCCGCCTTCTCCAGGCAGAACAGCTCCAGCGCGGCGCGCTCGCCATCGGCCTTCGCCCAGGCGTGGGGCATGGCCGCCGTGGCCAGGCCATAGGCTTCGACGAAGGCATGCCGCGACTGGTGCAGGTAGTGCCGGGCGACCCGTTGCCGGGCCTGGCGCGCCGCCTCCGAAAGGTCGACGCTAGAGGCGCTGCGCAGGATCATCGCAGCAGCATAGTCGAAGGAACGCAGCACGCCGCTGACATCCTTGTAGGGGCTGTGCTTGGCCCGGCGTTCCTCCAGCGGGCGCGCCGGCTCGCCTTCGAAATCGATCAGGTAGGCGTCGCCCTGTACCACCAGTACCTGGCCCAGGTGCAGGTCACCGTGCACACGCATCAGCAACCCACCCTCGGCCTGGCGCGCCAGGTTGTCGATGTGCTGGGCCAGGCCTTCGCGCTGTTGTTGCAGGTCGGCGACCAGCGCCTGACTTTCGGCGTCGAGGCTGTCGCGGTGCTGGACCAGCAGGTCGAGGGCGCGGCTTAGCTCGGCACCGATCTGGCTGCTCCAGCGCTCGCTGTCGGCGGCGCCGCTCGCTTGAGGTGCAAAGGCAGGGTCATCGCTGGGCGCTGCCAGCAACAGGTGCATCTCGCCCAGGCGCTGGCCAAGCAAGGCAGCAAAACCCGTCAACTCGACCAACGCATTGGTATGCGCTTCGGTCTCGCTGCCAGCGGGCTCCATTTCATCGCGGATCGCCCGCTCCAAGGTGTTCTGGGTCCAGTCCCAGGCATCGCCCTGGTTGCTCAGGTAGCCCTGGGCGATCATCAGAAGGTGCGGCTGGTCTTGCTCATCCACCCGGCTGACCCAAGCCAGGAGCGGCGAGATATTGGCAAAGCCGGCGGCGGTCAGGTAGGCACTCATTTCCAGTTCCGGGTGAACGCCCGGGTTGACCCGGCGGATCAGCTTGAGCACCACGCTTTCGCCTACCACCACCGAGCTATTGGATTGCTCGGCGCTCAGGTAGCGCACCTCGCTGTGCTCATCCAGCCCCAGGGCAGCCAGTTGCTCGGTGTGCTCGAACCGCAGCTCGCCGCGCGTGGTCGCCAGGCGCAGTTGCTCCTTGCAGCCGGCCAGCACCGCGCGCACGAACGACTCCTGCACGAAGGCATCGGTGATCAGCCCGACCTGACGACCGCGGCGCACCCGCGACAGCGCCAGTTGCTGGGGCAAGGCGCTGTTGATCTGCTCTTCGGGCAGCAGGCCGAAAGGCAGTTGGTAGACACTGTCGACGCCGTCGCTGTGTACCGTGAACTCGCTCAGCAGCACGGGGTTGCTTGGGCTGCCGAAGCGCACACCATAGTCGATCCGCACCGAATCGATCGGTCCTTCCTTGCCGGCGAACCAGCGCCGCTTGGGCAGGTACTGCGGCAGGATGGTGCTTTGCAGCGTGTCGCTGGACGGCGCTTCCAGCAGCTCTTCCATGCGCTTGCGCAGCACCAGGGTAGTCAGCTCCGGCAGACCCTCGGCAGGCTGGATATGCCAGCTCGGCATGCGGTCGCGGCTTGCCAGGAGGAACCAGTAGAAGCCATAGGGTGGCAAGGTGAGCAGGAACGGCAGTTGGCCGATGGGCGGGAAGGCGCTGCCGCCGAGCATCTCCACCGGCACCATTTCGGCATACTGCGACAGCTCCAGCTCCGCAGCCTGGGCGGCACGCGAGACGTTGGCGACGCACAGCACGATTTCCGTGTGGCCGCTTTCGTCGGTGTATTCGCGCACATAGGCGAGGATGCGCCGGTTGCTGGGTGTGAGCATCTTCAACGTGCCGCGGCCAAAGGCCTTCTGCTGCTTGCGCACCGCCAGCAGGCGGCGGTTCCAGTTGAGCAGCGAGTGCGGGTCGTGGGCCTGGGCTTCGACGTTGACGGTCTGGTAGCCGTAGAGTGGGTCCATGATCGGCGGCAGCACCAGGCGCTGCGGGTCGGCGCGGGAGAAACCGCCGTTGCGGTCCGGCGACCACTGCATGGGCGTGCGCACGCCGTCGCGATCGCCCAGGTAGATGTTGTCGCCCATGCCCAGCTCATCGCCGTAGTACAGCGTGGGCGTGCCGGGCATCGACAGCAGCAGGCTGGTGAGCAGCTCGATGCGCCGGCGGTCACGTTGCAACAGCGGCGCCAGGCGCCGGCGAATGCCGAGGTTGATGCGTGCGCGGCGGTCTTCGGCGTAGTAGTTCCACAGGTAGTCGCGCTCGCGATCAGTGACCATCTCGAGGGTCAGCTCATCGTGGTTGCGCAGGAAGATCGCCCACTGGCAATTGGCCGGGATCTCCGGGGTCTGGCGCAGGATGTCGGTGATCGGGAAACGGTCTTCCATGGCCAGGGCCATGTACATGCGCGGCATCAACGGGAAGTGGAAGGCCATATGGCATTCGTCGCCGTCGCCTTCGCCAAAGTACGGGCGGGTGTCCTCGGGCCACTGGTTGGCCTCGGCCAGCAGCATGCGGTCGGGGTAGTTGGCGTCGATCTCGGCGCGCACCGCCTTGAGCACATCGTGTGTTTCCGGGAGGTTTTCGTTGTTGGTGCCATCACGCTCGATCAGGTAAGGGATGGCGTCCAGGCGCAGGCCATCGACGCCGATGTCGAGCCAGAAGCGCATGACCTCGATCACCGCCTTCATCACCTGGGGGTTGTCGAAGTTCAGGTCCGGCTGGTGGGAGTAGAAGCGGTGCCAGAAGTATTGGCCGGCGACCGGGTCCCAGGTCCAGTTGGATTTCTCGGTATCGAGGAAGATGATCCGCGTGCCATCGTACTTCTGGTCGTCGTCCGACCACACGTAGAAGTCCCGTGCCTTGCTGCCGCGCTTGGCGTGGCGGGCGCGCTGGAACCAGGGATGCTGGTCGGAGGTGTGGTTGATCACCAGCTCCGTGATGACCCGCAACCCGCGCTTGTGCGCCTCGGCGATGAAGCGCTTGGCATCGGCCATGCTGCCGTAGTCGGGGTGCACGGCCTTGTACTCGGCGATGTCGTAGCCGTCGTCACGCCGGGGCGAGGGGTAGAACGGCAGCAGCCAGAGGGTATTCACGCCAAGGTCGGCAATGTAGTCGAGCTTGCTGATAAGCCCGGCGAAATCACCGATGCCGTCGTTGTTCGAGTCGAAGAACGACTTGATGTGCAACTGGTAGATCACCGCATCCTTGTACCAGAGCGGGTCGTCGATGAACGCTGCCGGGCGAGAACGCTTGGCCATGTGCGACTCCTTTCAATTCTTGGTTTGGCGCGTGCCTGTGGGAGCGGGTTTACCCGCGCACCAGGGCGAAGCCCTGGCCACACACCGCGGTGTACTGTTCGCGGTGAACCCGCTCCCACAGGTCATGTATGAGGGCTACCGGGTCTTTTCTATCCGCCAGATACCAAACGGCTGGTGCCAGGGCTCGATACGCATCCACTGGGTCTTGCCATGCCAGGTCCAGCGATGGCCATTCATCAGGTCTTCACCCTGGGTATCGGCGTTGTCGTCCAGCCCCAGCTCCCACAACGGCAGCTCGAAGTGCGCTTCCTGGGCGTTGAACGGGTCGAGGCTGATGGCCACCAGGATGAAGTTGTCGCGCTCGGGCGTGCGCTTGGCGAAGTACAGGATGTTGTCGTTCCAGCAGTTGAGGAACTGCACGCCCAGGTGGGTCTGCAAGGCGCGATTCTGTCGGCGGATGCGGTTCAGCTGGGCGATCTCGCCGACGATGTTGCCGGCCTGGGTGTAGTCGCGCGGGCGGATCTCGTACTTCTCCGAGTCAAGGTATTCCTCCTTGCCCGGCAGCGGCGCGCCTTCGCACAGCTCGAAGCCCGAATACATGCCCCACAGGCCTGAGCCCATGGTGGCCAGCGCGGCACGAATCAGAAAACCTGCGCGGCCGGAGGTTTGCAGGAAGTAAGGGTTGATGTCCGGCGTATTGACGAAGAAATTGGGCCGGTAGCACAGGCTCCACGGCGGCTGGTTGAGCTGTTCGAAGTACTCGCGCAGCTCCTGCTTGTTGTTGCGCCAGGTGAAGTAGGTATAGCTCTGCGCATAGCCGACCTTGCCCAGGCGCGCCATCATCGCCGGGCGGGTGAAGGCCTCGGCAAGAAAGATCACCTCCGGGTGCTGGCTGCGCACATTGGCGATCAGCCACTGCCAGAACGGCAGCGGCTTGGTGTGGGGGTTGTCGACCCGGAAGGTCTTCACGCCCTCCTCGACCCAGCCCACCACCACGTCACGCAGCGCCAGCCAAAGGCCAGGCACTGCATCCGGGGCGTAGAAGTCGACGTTGACGATGTCCTGGTACTTCTTCGGCGGGTTCTCGGCATAGCGAATGGTGCCGTCGGGGCGCCAACTGAACCAGCCGGGGTGCTCGGTCAGCCAGGGGTGGTCCTGGGAGCACTGGATGGCGAAGTCTAGGGCGATCTCCAGGCCATGCTCGGCAGCGGCGGCGACCAGGCGGCGGAAGTCCTCGCGGCTGCCCAGTTGTGGGTGGATGGCATCATGGCCGCCCTCCGAGCTGCCGATGGCGTAGGGGCTGCCGGGGTCGCCGGGCTGGGCCTGCAGGGAATTGTTGCGGCCCTTGCGGTGCTGCTTGCCGATGGGGTGGATGGGCGGGAAATACAGGACGTCGAAGCCCATGTCGCGGATCATCGGCAGGCGCGCGTGCACATCGTTGAACGTGCCATGGCGCTGCGGGTCGTCGGTGGACGAACGTGGAAACAGCTCGTACCAGCTGGCGAACAGCGCCTGCTCGCGGTCGACGTCCAGTGGCCACTCCGGGCTGCGGGTGAGGTAGCTGCGGTGCTCGGCCTGGCCCATCAGCAGCGCGGTGTCGGGGTGCAACAACAGCGCCACCTGCTCGTTGCCAGAGAGCGTCGGCAGGCGTTGCTGCACGTGTTCGAGCTGTTCGCGCAGCGGCCCTTCGGCGCGCTCGATGCCCTTGCCCAGCAGCAGCCTGCCCTCCTCGCGCTCCAGCTTCACATCGACCCCGGCGGCGTATTTCTTCTCCAGGTCGTGGCAATAGGTGGCATACGGGTCGACCCAAGCCTCCAGGCTGAACACATGTGGACCCAGTTCGACCGGCGTGATTTCAGCCAGCCACAGGTCATTGCCCATCGACTGCATGGGTACAGTGTGCCAGTGCTGGCTACGGGCCTGGCGCCAGTGCAGCATCACGGCCAGGCGGTCGTGACCGTCGCTGTAGACCTTGGCCGACACCGTTACCGCTTGCCCAACCACAGCCTTGGCGGCGAACGTGCCGCCGTCGAGCGTCGGGCTGACATCCTCGATCACGATACGCGGCGCCAGCAGCGCCTGGGAAAGACTGATGGTCTGGTCCGGGTGGTCATTGGCCATCGGCACGCTGGCGAAGGGCTCATTGCGCGACATCGGTCGTTGCTCCCTGTTGGCTGTGGCGGTAAGGGTTCAGAGCCGTCGAACGCCGGGGGGTTCCAAAAAAAAATGAGCGAATGACGCAGGCGCGGATCAAAGCCTTCACCACCCTCTCATTCGCCCTGCGAGGTCAGTCCGTGAACATCCCCCTTCCACCGGAGACACCCGACCCGAACATCGACGACCCGGCGCTGCCGCCCCCCAAGGATGACCCGGACGAGCTGCCGATCAAGCCGACCATGCCGCCGACGGTAGGCGACCCGCCGAGCGAGGAGCCGCCGGTGAAAGCCCAAGAATAGACAAGGCTCCGGACTGCGGTGGCAGGACGATTGACAGCAAACGGCGCCAGGTTTACGTTAACGTAAAGGTTAAAAGCCAAGCACCGCTCGCCGATACAGCACTACGCCTGCGGCAGCAGGTTCAATCCGCCAATGCGTCAGCAGGATCAACGCGTGATCCTTGCTCCGCATTCGCGGTCAACCTGTTCTCGCCGGGTTCGCAGTTGCGCAACCGAGCGACGGTGTTACCCGACTCCAAGAACAACAAGGTGCCCCGCATGCATTACCCCACCCTGAACTTCGCCCTGGGCGAAACCCTCGACATGCTCCGCGACCAGGTGCGCACCTTCGTCGCCGCCGAGCTGGCCCCGCGCGCCGCGCAGATCGACCAGGACAACCTGTTTCCCGCCGACATGTGGCGCAAGTTCGGCGACATGGGCCTGCTGGGCATCACCGTCCCTGAAGAATACGGTGGCGCGGGCCTGGGCTACCTGGCCCACGTGGTGGCGATGGAAGAAATCAGCCGCGGCTCGGCCTCGGTCGCCCTCTCCTACGGCGCTCACTCCAACCTGTGCGTCAACCAGATCAACCGCAACGGCACGCCTGAGCAAAAGCACAGGTACCTGCCCAAGCTGATCAGCGGCGAACACATCGGCGCGCTGGCCATGAGCGAGCCCAATGCCGGCTCCGACGTGGTGTCGATGAAGCTGCGCGCCGACAAACGCGGCGACCACTACGTACTCAACGGCAGCAAGACCTGGATCACCAACGGCCCCGACGCCAACACCTACGTGATCTACGCCAAGACCGACCTGGACAAGGGCCCCCACGGCATCACCGCGTTCATCGTCGAACGCGACTGGAAGGGCTTCACCCGCAGCAACAAGTTCGACAAGCTCGGCATGCGCGGCTCGAACACCTGCGAGCTGTTCTTCGATGATGTGGAGGTGCCTGAGCAAAACATCCTCGGCCAGCTCAACGGCGGCGTACGCGTGCTGATGAGCGGCCTGGACTACGAACGCGTGGTGCTGTCCGGCGGCCCCACCGGCATCATGCAAAGCTGCATGGACCTGGTGGTGCCGTACATCCACGACCGCAAGCAGTTTGGCCAGAGCATCGGCGAGTTCCAGCTGATCCAGGGCAAGATCGCCGACATGTACACCCAGCTCAACGCCAGCCGCGCCTACCTGTACGCGGTGGCCCAGGCTTGCGACCGCGGCGAGACCACCCGCAAGGATGCCGCCGGGGTGATCCTGTACACCGCCGAACGCGCGACCCAAATGGCCCTGGAGGCGATCCAGATCCTCGGGGGCAACGGCTATATCAACGAATTCCCAGCCGGGCGCCTGCTGCGTGACGCCAAGCTGTACGAGATCGGCGCCGGCACCAGCGAGATTCGCCGCATGCTGATCGGCCGCGAACTGTTCAACGAAACCCGCTGAATACGAGGAACCGGTTGCCATGGCTACCTTGCATTCCCAGATCAACCCGCGCTCGGCAGCGTTCGAAAGCAACAGCGCGGCCATGCTCGAACAGGTCCAGGCCCTGCGCAGCCTGCTCGCGCAGGTCAGCCAGGGCGGCGGGCCCAAGGCCCAGGAGCGGCACACCTCGCGCGGCAAGCTGCTGCCGCGCGAACGTATCGACCGGCTGCTCGATGCCGGCTCGCCCTTTTTGGAAATCGGCCAGCTGGCTGCCCACCAGGTGTATGGCGAAGACGTGCCCGCTGCGGGCGTAATCGCCGGTATCGGCCGCGTCGAAGGGGTCGAGTGCATGATCGTGGCCAATGACGCCACGGTCAAAGGCGGCTCGTACTACCCGCTGACGGTCAAGAAACACCTGCGCGCGCAAACCATCGCCCTGCAGAACCGCCTGCCCTGCCTGTACCTGGTGGACTCCGGCGGCGCCAACCTGCCGCGCCAGGACGAAGTCTTCCCCGACCGCGAGCACTTCGGGCGGATCTTCTTCAACCAGGCCAACATGAGCGCCCTGGGCATCCCGCAGATCGCCGTGGTGATGGGCTCATGCACCGCCGGCGGCGCCTACGTGCCCGCCATGGCCGACGAGGCGATCATGGTGCGCCAGCAGGCGACCATCTTTCTTGCCGGCCCGCCCCTGGTGAGGGCCGCTACCGGCGAGGTGGTGAGCGCCGAGGAGCTGGGCGGCGCCGATGTGCATTGCCGCACCAGCGGCGTGGCCGACCACTATGCCGACAACGACGAACACGCCCTGGCCCTGGCCCGGCGCAGCGTCGCCAACCTGAACTGGCACAAGCTCGGCAAGCTGCAATGCCAGGCGCCGATCGCGCCGCTGTACGATGCCGAGGAGCTGTATGGCGTGGTGCCCGCCGACCCCAAGCAGCCGTTCGACGTGCGCGAAGTCATCGCCCGGTTGGTGGACGGGTCGGTGTTCGATGAATTCAAGGCGCTGTTCGGCACCACCCTGGTGTGCGGCTTCGCTCACCTGCATGGCTACCCGGTAGCCATCTTGGCCAACAACGGCATCCTCTTCGCGGAGGCGGCGCAAAAAGGCGCGCACTTCATCGAACTGGCCTGCCAGCGTGGCATTCCGCTGCTGTTCCTGCAAAACATCACAGGCTTCATGGTCGGCAAGAAATACGAAGAAGGCGGCATCGCCAAGCACGGCGCGAAGCTTGTGACCGCCGTGGCCTGCGCCCAGGTGCCGAAATTCACGGTGATCATCGGCGGCAGCTTCGGTGCCGGCAACTACGGCATGTGCGGTCGCGCCTACGACCCGCGCCTGCTGTGGATGTGGCCCAACGCACGCATCGGCGTGATGGGCGCCGAGCAGGCCGCAGGCGTGCTGGTGCAGGTGAAACGCGAGCAGAGCGAGCGCACCGGCGCAGCGTTCAGCGCCGAGGACGAAGCCCGGCTCAAGCAGCCGATCCTCGACCAGTACGAGCACCAGGGCCACCCCTACTACTCCAGTGCGCGGCTGTGGGACGACGGCGTCATCGACCCGGCGCAGACCCGCGACGTGCTGGCCCTGGCGCTTTCCGCCGCGCTGAACGCGCCTATCGAACAGAGCCGCTTCGGCATCTTCCGGATGTGACCCATGAGCGATTTCAGCACCCTCGAACTGGTTCGCGACCCACGCGGCTTCGCCACCCTGTGGCTGAGCCGCGAGGACAAGAACAACGCATTCAACGCGCAGATGATCCGCGAACTGATCATCGCCCTCGACCGCCTGGGCGATGACGCCACCTTGCGCTTCGTGCTGCTGCGCGGCCGTGGCCGACACTTCAGTGCCGGCGCCGACTTGGCCTGGATGCAGCAATCTGCGCAGCTGGACTTCAACACCAACCTGGACGACGCCCACGAACTGGGCGAACTGATGTACAGCCTGCACCGCCTGAAAGTGCCGACCCTGGCCGTGGTGCAAGGCGCCGCTTTCGGCGGCGCGCTGGGGCTGATCAGTTGCTGCGACATGGCCATTGGCGCCGAAGATGCCCAGCTGTGCCTGTCAGAGGTGCGCATCGGCCTGGCGCCTGCGGTCATCAGCCCCTTCGTGGTCAAAGCCATGGGGGCGCGCGCGACGCGTCGCTACGCCCTGAGCGCCGAGCGCTTCAGTGGCGTGCGTGCCCGCGAATTGGGGCTGCTGGCCGAGGTGTACCCGGCCGCCGAGCTGGAGGCGCAGGTACAAGCCTGGGTCGACAACCTGTTGCTCAACAGCCCCCAGGCCCTGCGCGCCACCAAGGATCTGCTGCGTGAGGTTGATGCCGGCGAACTGAGCCCGGCCCTGCGCCGCTACACCGAAAACACCATCGCCCGCATTCGCGTCAGCCCCGAAGGCCAGGAAGGCCTGCGCGCCTTCCTGGAAAAACGCAGCCCAGCCTGGCAGCCCGATAAAAAGGAACCGCGTTCATGAGCCACCCCACGCTGACCACCTTGCTGGTCGCCAACCGCGGTGAAATCGCCTGCCGGGTGATGCGCACCGCCAAGGCCATGGGCCTGACCACCGTGGCCGTGCACAGCGCCACCGACCGCGATGCCCGGCATGCCCGCGAGGCCGACATCCGCGTCGACCTGGGTGGCAGCAAGGCCGCCGACAGCTACCTGGTGATCGACAAGCTGATCGCCGCTGCCAAGGCCAGCGGCGCCCAGGCCATTCACCCCGGCTATGGCTTCCTGTCGGAGAACGCAGGCTTCGCCCGCGCCATCGAGCAGGCCGGCCTGATCTTTCTTGGCCCCCCGGCCAGTGCCATCGACGCCATGGGCAGCAAGTCGGCGGCCAAGGCGCTGATGGAGGCGGCGGGCGTACCGCTGGTGCCGGGTTATCACGGCGAGGCTCAAGACCTCGAAACCTTCCGCAGCGCCGCTGCGGAAATTGTTTACCCCGTGTTGCTCAAAGCCAGCGCAGGCGGCGGCGGCAAGGGCATGAAGGTGGTCGAGGCCGAAGCGCAGTTGGCCGACGCCCTGGCCTCGGCCCAGCGTGAGGCCCAGGCGTCATTCGGCGATGCGCGCATGCTGGTGGAAAAGTACGTGCTCAAGCCGCGGCATGTGGAAATCCAGGTATTCGCTGACCAGCACGGCAACTGCCTGTACCTCAACGAACGCGATTGCTCGATCCAGCGCCGCCACCAAAAGGTGGTCGAGGAAGCCCCGGCACCGGGTCTTTCGCCCGAGCTGCGCCAAGCCATGGGCGAGGCGGCGGTGCGCGCGGCGCAGGCCATCGGCTATGTCGGCGCCGGCACCGTAGAATTCCTGCTCGATGCCCGGGGCGAGTTCTTCTTCATGGAGATGAACACCCGGCTGCAAGTGGAACACCCGGTTACCGAAGCCATCACCGGCCTGGACCTGGTGGCTTGGCAGATTCGCGTAGCACGCGGTGAGCGCCTGCCGATCAGCCAGGCCGAGGTACCGCTGCACGGCCATGCCATCGAGGTGCGGCTGTACGCCGAGGACCCCGCCAACGCGTTCCTGCCGTCTACCGGCCATCTGGCGTTGTACCGTGAGTCGGCACCTGGCGAGGGCCGTAGGGTGGACAGCGGGGTCGACGAGGGCGACAGCGTGTCGCCGTTCTACGACCCGATGCTGGGCAAGTTGATTGCCTGGGGCGAGGACCGCGAACAGGCGCGCCTGCGCCTGCTGGCGATGCTCGATGAGTTCGCCATCGGCGGGCTGAAGACCAACCTTGCCTTCCTGCGGCGCATCCTCGCCCACCCGGCGTTCGCCGCCGCCGAGCTGGATACCGGGTTCATCCCGCGCTACCAGGACACCCTGCTCCCACCGCCGCGCGAGCTGCCCGCCGCGTTCTGGCAGGCCGCCGCCGAAGCCTGGCTACAGGGCCTACCGGAAGATCGCCGCAGCGACGACCCCGCTTCGCCCTGGCCGGTCCGCAATGGCCTGCGCCTGGGCCTGCCGGCCCGCAGCAGCCTGCATCTGCGCTGCGACGGCCATGCCCAGGCCATTGCCCTGGAACGCCATGCTGTATCGGCCTTCACACTCGAAGGCGAGCAACTGTGCCACGACCACGACGGCCTGCGTCGACGCCACCTGGCGGTGCGCCGGGGCGAGGTGCTGTACCTGCAATGGGAGGGGGAACTGCATGGGCTGAGCGCCTTCGACCCGATTGCCGAGGCCGAGGCCAGCCAGGGTCACCAGGGCGGGCTGGCAGCACCGATGAACGGCAGCATCGTGCGCGTGCTGGTCGAGCCGGGCCAGGCCGTGGAAGCCGGCACCGCGCTGGTGGTGCTGGAGGCGATGAAGATGGAACACAGCATCCGGGCGCCACAGGCAGGGACTGTGACGGCGTTGTTCTGTCAGGAGGGCGAGATGGTCAGCGAAGGGACGGTGTTGGTGGCGCTGGAATAGGTTTTGTGCAAGCGGCCTTGTGTCGCGAAAAGGCTGCAAGGCAGCCCCTCGAGGTTAGGGTCGCCAGTGAATGGGGCCGCTTTGCGGCCTTTTCGCGACACAAGGCCGCGAACACGAACATGACGACAGCCCGCAGTCAAACTACCCCGTGCACCCGCACCACCACACCCAGGATCTCGCAACCCTCTTCGCACATCTGCGCCGGGTAGCTGCCATTAAGGGCCTTTAGGTAACGTTGGCCACCCTCCTCGGCCAACTGCCGGAAGATCGCCGCCCTGCCCGGCTGGCGAGCAATCACCAGGCGCCCCGGTTCGGCGGGCACACCGTCATCGATCAGGATGCGCATGCCCTCGGCCACGCTTCTGCCGCTGGAGGCACTCATCGCATCATTGCCCACGCTCAGCCAATAAGCGTGGCCCTCGGCGCGGTACTCGGTCTGCTCATAGACCTCGAACGGTGCCGACTTCACATCGCCTGCCAGGGCTGCCCAATCGAGCAACGGGTAGCGGAAGCACACGATGTATTGCAGTTGCGGCTCCTCATCTTCCTCTACCGCATAGCGCACGGGCTTTTCACCCACCTGTCCAGTGACGTGCAATTGCATACTGACACGGTAGTGCGGCATACCCAGTTCGACGAACGCACGGTTCATCGACTCGAGCTTGGGTTGGCGCCGCTTGCGCAGCCAATGGCCTACGCTGCCCTGGGACACCCCAACGCGTTCAGCGAGCCACTCCTGGGAAACATCGAGCTCCTCCATCCGATCACGGATGAGGGCAATCCATTTATCCATATTCATCGCAGGCACGATACGGACTACCCTCGGGCGCTCAATACATATTCAGTATTATTTGCTGCGACTATTCTGAATACTTTTAGTATTAGAATCGGTCCGCACCTTTTTTGCCACTGACATTCGTAGGTATCAGGACGAAGCTTATGAAAACAAAAGATACAGATCTCGACAGCGAGGCCGCGCGCCGCGCCCTCGACTATTACCTCAACCCCACGCCACCCCACCTTGGCATCGACGCCATGCCATGGACCCTGCGCGACGATGTCTCTACCGAGCAGGCAAGCGCCCACGCCTTGGCATTGCTGCGCTGCGCCGCGGCCACCGCCCACGAAACCGGCAACAACCAGCAGGGCACCACCCGCGAAGTGCTGTTCGCGCTCATGCACATGGTCAACATGGCCAGGGCAATGCTGGAACAACGGCACGCGCCGCTATAGGTCTAGAAAGAAGGAAGTACGTGGCTGGCCGGTCATGGCAATGGCCCCATTTGCCGGGACCTGAGGACGTGCGCTGAAAAATTTTTACCGCAATGCGGAAAAACCATTTGACTGGCAAATGATAACGATTATTATTGCACTCAGCAGGTCGCGAGACCCGCTGGATAACCTGGAGCCCTTAGGTCGGACTCTCAGATTATCTCCTCATCAGGCTAATCACGGTTTTTGACCCGGCTTTTTGCCGGGTCATTTTTTTTGGCTCTTCAGGCTAATGAAGATCGTGAATGGCGGCGATGATAGCAAAGCTGTATCAGCTCGTGAATGCTTGTTACAGCGTTTTGCGAAAACAGCACTTGAGAATCAATATCGTTAAGCTTAAGCTGCCTGCGCGTCAGGGAAGATGCCCCTTCCCTCCCCCGCTTGCGCAAGGAGCCGCCCATGACCCGTTTGCTGCTACCACTTCAGCACGGCCCACAAGCCGCCCATGAGCGTGTCGACGACAACCTGCTGCACGCGCTGAAGCGCCTACCGCGCCGCGTACAACAAGTGTTTCTGCTCAACCGCCTCGACCAGCTCGACTTCACCCAGATTGCCGCACGCCTCGACCTGCCGCTAGCGACCGTCGAGCGTCATATGCAGCAGGCGCTACAGGCCACCCACCCACGCACCGACAGCCTCGCGCACCTGGCAGTGCTGTGGTACGCACGCTTGCAGAACCCGCAGGTCAGCGCCTGCGAGCGCATCGATTTCCGCCGTTGGCTGGACGCCTCGCCCACCCACCTGCAAGCCTTCTGCGACACCGAAATGCACTGGCGTAGCCTGCTCGTCCCGGCGCGCGAACTGGGGCATGACGGCAGTTATCGCCAGGGTCGCGCGGCGCTGTCGCTGGGTGGCTGCTCGATTGCCCTGGGGCTGGGCGTCGCGACGCTGGTGGTGTTGGGGTTGTTTGCCTGAGCAGGTTGAATGCCGCCAACTACCCCGCCAGGTTTTCCTTCGGTAAAAGGCCTGCGCGCCTGAAACAGTTTCTTTGCATTCCTTTGGCTCGGCAGTCCTAGAGGCTGCGCGCTCGGCCACATCGACATTCCAGGCTTACACGCCTTTTTCAGCAGAAGCGAAACTTCCCACACATCCTTGGGAAAGACGCACCTCCCCTAGAAGCGGATCCCCGTTAGTGTTGCGTAGCCGTATCGCTGCCCTGGACAGCAGTTCACTCTGATTCGGGTCACCCCCAAATGGATTCGACTTCCGCCTCTCCTGGCGGTGGAC
>NZ_JAVAYC010000027.1:0-66192 GCF_042709235.1 Pseudomonas sp. LS_2
AGGTGGTCCAAGGCGTGCTCGATGGTCTCGACGTGGGTACATCGAAAGCCTGCATCGGCCAGCACCTCGGCCACCGACAGGCGTACCGCAGCCATATCCTCCACCACCAGCACATGCTCGCCGCTGCCCTGCTGGGCGCTGCAAAGCTTGTGCGTTTCCAGCGTCACCGGGTAGTCGCTGGCCGGCAGCAGCAGGACGACCTCGGTGCCCTGGCCCTGCACGCTCTCTATCGTCACGTGCCCGCCCGACTGGCGGGCGAAACCGTAGATGGTCGAAAGGCCCAGACCAGTCCCCTGCCCCACGGGCTTGGTGGTGAAGAAAGGGTCGAACACCTTGTCGAGCAAGTGCGGCGCGATGCCCCTGCCATCGTCGCGTACGGTCACGGCCAGATAGGCACCATCACGCAGGTTGGGGTCCCCCTGGGCGTGTCTGGCAGCGGTACTGACCCAGATGTTCCCAGGCTTGTCCAACGCATCGCGGGCGTTGATCACCAGGTTGAGCATGGCGCTTTCCAACTGTACCGGGTCGACCAGGGCGATCGCCGGCTCACTGCACAACGCCAGCTTCAATCCGATACGCTCGCCGATGGTGCGGGTCAGCAGTTCCTGCAACGAAGCGATTCGCTCGTTGATGTCCACCGGGCGCGTGTCCAAGGGTTGCTGGCGAGCGAAGGCGAGCAGCCGGTGGGTCAGCGACGCCGCGCTCTTGGCCGAGTTCAGCGCGGCTTCCACGTAACTGGGCACCTTTTGCACATTGCCCTGCTCCACCCGTTTATGGATGAGCTCCAGGCTGGTGATGATGCCGGTCAGCAGATTGTTGAAGTCGTGGGCGATGCCGCCGGTGAGGCTGCCCAAGGCGTCCATCTTCTGCAATTGCAACAGTTGGGCTTCAGTCTGTGCCCGCTGCTCTATTTCTCGCGCCAGCTGGGTATTGGCGTCGTCCAGGCGCGCCAGGTGCGAACGCTCGCGATGACGATGCTCGGTGACATCCTCGACGAATACCAGGCAAAGCCCAGGTGTACGGTACGGCGAGAGCTGCCAGTCGGTATCCCGGGGCTGACCGCCCACCAGCATTTTCACGTTGCCCCGCCAGCGCTGGCCCTCGGCCAGGTGATCGCGAAGGGCCGCGAGCGCCGCTGGCTGCCCTGGGGCAAAGCACTCGCTCAGCCTCTCGAGGTCGCGGTTGTCCGAGACCAGGCGGGCGAACGCCTGGTTGCATTCGTGCACCTTGAGCTGGGCATCGAGCAAGGCGATAGGCGCCGACACGCTGGTGAAGATCTCGCGGAAGCTCGCCTCGCTCTCACGCAGTGCGCGCTCGGAGTCACGCACCCGCAACAGGGTGCGCAGTGTCGCCAGCAACACATCCGGGTCGACGGGATGGATCAGGTAGGCATCGGCGCCGGCATCGAGCCCGGTGATGATGTCGCCAGTCTGGATCGATGCCGCGGACACGTGGATCACCGGCAGCAACGCGGTATCGGGGTCGCTACGCAGCATGCGCACGATATCGAAGCCGCTCATGTCAGGAAGGTTGACGTCGAGGATCAGCGCATCGATCGGCTCGCTGCGAATCAGAACCAGGCCCTCGCTGCCGGTACCGGCTTCCAGCACCTGGTAGCCATGCAACACCAGGCGTCGGCGCAGCGCATAGCGGGTCGCTACGTTGTCGTCGACGATCAACAGCCGCATCTCAGCGCTCATCACCATCCTCCTGGGCCAAGGCCAGCGGAATGACCACGAAGAACGTGGAGCCGGCACCGGGCGCGCTCTGCACCCCCACCTCGCCGCCAAGCAACGCGGCGAAGCGCTTGCACAGCGAAAGGCCCAGCCCGGTGCCGCGCAGGCGCTTCTGCAACGGTGAGTCGAGCTGGGTGAAGTCTTCGAACAGACCACCGAGCAGTTCGGGGGCGATACCGATGCCCGTGTCGGACACCGCGAAGCGAATCTGGTCGTGGCCGTGCAGGCTCGCCGACACGCGCACCTCGCCACGGGTGGTGAACTTCAAGGCATTGGAGATGAAATTGCGCAGGATCTGCGCCAGCTTCTTGTCATCGGTGAACAAGCGCGGCAGCCCCTGCGGCTCTTCGAAGATCAGGTCGACGGCGCCGGTGTCGACGATCGGGCGGAACATGCCACGCAAGGCCGCGAACAGGTCGAGCATGTCGAACCACGCCGGCGAGATGGTGATGCGCCCGGCCTCGATCTTGGCCAGGTCCAGCAGGTCGTCGACCATGTCGCTCAGTTCGCGGGTGGCACCGCTGATGAACGCTACCTGCAGCTGCTGTTCCTTGCTCAGCGGGCCGTCCACTTCGTCGGCGAGCAAGCTGGTGATGCTCAGGATCGAGCCCAAGGGGGTGCGGAACTCGTGACTCATGTAGGACAGGAAGCGGCTCTTGAGGTCCGAGGCCTGGCGCAGTTGTTCGGCTTGCATGTCCAGTTCGGCATACAGCGCCAGCACGCCCTGGTTGGTTTCTTCCAGTTCCGCGCGCAGGGCCTGGTTCTCGGCCTGCAGGCGTGCCACGCAGCTCGCCTGCTCGGGGGAGGTGTCGGGTGTTTGCTCAGCCATGGGCGCTCTCCAGGTCGATGACCAGCACGGTCACGTCATCACGGCCTCGACAGAAGTCACGGTGCAACACAGCGGCAATTATGGCCGGGTGACGGTGCACAAGGCCTGGGTAGGTTTGCAGGCTCCAACGTGACTGCAAGCCATCGCTGAACATGATCAACAGGTTACCGGTCACGTCAGCGTAGTCGAACACCTGCCCCTTGCGGTATTGCCCTCCGACGATGCCGGGGTGCGACGCCAGGCCGCGCGAGCGGTCGGAGCTCACCAGGGTGGCGCCGATGTTACCGATGCCGATGAACGCCAGCCGGTCTTGCGCAGCAGCGTACTGGGCGATGGCCACGGCCCCGCCACGGGTAGAGCCCATGGCGTGGTGCAGCTCGCCCAACAGGCTTTCGGGGTTATCGAACGGTGCCTGGGCGAACGCTTGCGCGCCGGCCAGGGCAGCACACTCGGCGTCCTCGCCATGGCCCAGCCCGTCGATCACCAGTGCGCTCAGGCGCTGCGGGCCGAGGGCCACATGCCAGGTATCGCCACAGGCCGGGTCGTCGTGCAGTGAATGCTGGCTCACGCCGATGCGCACGTCGCGGGGTTGGCGTTGCTGCGGGTAGAGGCGTGCCAGCAGCACCGCGCCGCGTGCGTCGGCATGTAGGTCGAAGACCTGGGCCAGGCGCCTCACCGAACCCAGGCCAATGCCCTGGGTACCGCCGGTGGAGTAGCCATCGATCAGGCACCTGTGCACGTCGAAGCCAGGCCCTCGGTCTATCGCCAGCAGTTCGATGCCGGGCTCAGAGCCGTGGGCCAGCACCCGCAGGTGCAACTCACCGCGCTCGGCATGCTTGAGCACATTGCTGGCAAGCTCGGTGGCCACCAACGCCACGCGGCCGGCATCGGCGTTATCGAAACCGTGCGCCTCGGCAAGCCGTTGCGCCACCCGCCTGGCGTGACCGACCTGGCTTTGCTCGTCCAGGCGCAGCACCTGAGTAAGGCTGGCGCTGAGGTTCATGTCCATCGGGTGATCGTTACCCGGGTACCTAGCCCGGGAGCAGTGTCCAGCTCGAATTCGTCCACCAGGCGTCGGGCACCCGTCAGGCCCAAGCCCAGGCCGCCGCCTGAGGTCCAGCCGTCGGTGAGGGCCAGCTTGACGTCGGCGATGCCTGGGCCCTCGTCGCGAAACACCAGGCGCAGGCCAAGCCGCCCAGCGTCTTCGAGCACCGCCCAGTCCATGTCGCCGCCGCCACCGTACACCACGGTATTGCGCGCCAGCTCACTGACCGCGGTGACCAGCTTGGTCAGGTCTACCAGGCGCATACCGCATTCGCCGGCGACCCTGCGCGCCAACTGGCGCGCCAGCACCACATCCTGCTCGAGACGCACCGGCTGGCTGCCACTTTCACGTATGTTCATCGATGGCCTACCCGCTGGCGCAGCAGCTGCATGCCGCGATCGACGTTCAGCGCGGTACTGACCCCCGGCAGTGTCAGGCCCAACTCCACCAAGGTGATGGCGACGGCCGGCTGCATGCCGACCAGCACGGTCTCGGCATCCATGATGCGCGACAGGCCCGAGATAGTGGCGATCATCCGGCCAATGAAGGAATCGACCATGTCCAGCGCCGAAATGTCGATAAGCACACCGCGGGCCAAGGTCTGGTCGATGCGCTCGGTGAGGTCATCTTGCAGGCGCAGGGCCAGTTGGTCGTGCATGTCCACCTGGATGGTCACCAGGAGGAAATCGCCCATTTGCAGGATGGGAATGCGCTCCATCGGCTTACCCCCGCGCGGACGCGTCGCTGCCCAGGCGTGTCAGCGCCAGCTTCAGAGCGTCTGCCAGGTTGGACTTGGTGGTCAAGGTGCCCAGGTCCAGGCCCAGGTGCACGATGGTCTGGGCGATCTGCGGCCGTACACCGCTGACGATGCAGTCGGCGCCCATCAGGCGAATGGCGGTGACGGTCTTGAGCAGGTGCTGGGCCACCAGGGTATCCACGGTCGGCACGCCGGTGATGTCGATGATCGCGATCTGCGAGCCCGTGTCGACGATACGCTGCAGCAACGACTCCATGACAGTCTGGCTGCGCTGGGAGTCGAGGGTGCCGATCAGCGGCAGCGCCAGCACGCCTTCCCACAGCTTGACCACCGGCGTGGACAGCTCCAGCAGCTCTTCCTGCTGGCGCTTGATCACCGCTTCGCGGCTGCGCTGGTAGGTACGGATGGTGTGCATGCCGAGCGCGTCGAGCAGCTGCGAGATCTCCCACAGTTGCTCGGCCAGCCGCTCCGGCTGCTCGCGGTAGTGGCTTTGCAAGAGGACGAACAGCGGGCCCTTGAGGGCAAAGATGAAATAGGCCGTCTGGTGTGCCTCGAGACCGGCCTGGGCACGGGACGCGGAGATTCTTTCCAGGAAGCGCCGGGCGTCGCCCCATTCGTCGGTGTCGATCTGCGTCCCGCTCTGCTTGCGCAGGGCGTCGACCAGCAACTGCAGGAATTCGCCCGTCTGCTGGCGCAGGTCTTGCTCACGCAGCGCACGGGTCGCGCCATTTCTTTCAAGCTCAAGGAGCCAATTCTCGACCAGTTGCGACTGGTTATCGACGATCGCATCCAACGTACCGTTCTGCACTGCTGCCATGAATTCGCTCCAGAAAAAATGCTGGCCAGCTCCCAAAGATCCCGCTGGCTTGGGAAATGACATTTGCCGCTGAAAATAGTTGAGGTGTCGGCAAGAAATAATTGCAAAGCGCCATCGGCGCTTCGCTCACTCTAAACCAAGTTGGCGGCGCCTGCTGCTAAAGGCCAAGCGCTCGGGCGAACAGATGAGTCAGATAGGCGGGCGCAGCCGCTTCGTGCGGGGACTTGTAGCGGTGAAGCGCACCCAGTACTGGCAGGTCAGCACCCGGGAGCGAATATCTGAAACTGGGCGTGTAAACGCCCGCGCAAGGCCTGCGCGGGCGTGCGTCACATCTCGACCTGGGTCCCCAGTTCGATCACCCGGTTAAGTGGCAGCTTGAAGTAGCGCAGGTTGCTGTTGGCGTTCTTGAGCAGAAAGGCGAACAGGTACTCGCGCCACTTGGCCATGCCGATGCGCTTGGTCGGCACCACGGTTTCGCGGCTGAGGAAGTAGGTGGTGCGCATGGGGCTGAAATCCACCTCGGCGGTACTGCTCTGGCTCAGCGCAAGCGGTACGTCGGGCTCTTCCATGAAGCCGAAATGCAGGCTGACCCTGAAGAACCCGGCGCCGAACGCCTCGACCTCGAAACGCTCGGCGGCACTGACCCGCGGCGAATCCTCCGAGACCACCGTCAACAGCACCACCTGCTCGTGCAGCACCTGGTTGTGCAGCAGGTTGTGCAGCAAGGCATGGGGTACGGCATCGCTGCGCGCGGTGAGAAACACTGCAGTGCCCTGCACCCGATGGGGCGGCTGCGACTGCACGCTGGCGATGAACAACGGCAGCGGCAAGGCGGTTTCATCCAGGCGCTCGAACAGGATGGCGCGACCACGTTTCCAGGTAGTCATCAGCACGAACAGGGCAAGGCCGGCGATCACCGGGAACGCACCGCCTTGCAGGATCTTCGGGGCATTGGCCGCGAAGTAAAGGCTGTCCACCAGCAAGAAGCCCAGCAGCAGCGGGATCGCCAGCCAGCGCGGAGTTTTCCATAGCAACAGCACCACCGCCGAGGCCAGCAAGGTAGTGATCAACATGGTGCCGGTCACCGCCACCCCATAGGCCGCCGCCAGCGCGCTGGACGACTCGAAGCCCACCACCAGCAGCACCACGCCGACCATCAACGCCCAGTTGACCGTGCCGATGTAGATCTGCCCCTGCTCCTCGCTGGAGGTGTGCTGGATGAACATGCGCGGCACGTAGCCGAGCTGGATGGCCTGGCGGGTGAGCGAGAAGGCGCCGGAAATCACCGCCTGCGAGGCGATGATGGTCGCCAGGGTGGCCAGGCCGACCATCGGCAGCAAGGCCCACTCGGGGGCCAGCAGATAGAACGGGTTGCGCACCGCCGCCGGGTTGTTCAGGATCAGCGCGCCCTGGCCGAAGTAGTTCAGCACAAGCCCCGGTAGCACCAGCATGAACCAGGCCCGGGAGATCGGCTTGCGACCGAAATGCCCCATGTCGGCATACAGCGCCTCGGCGCCGGTCAGCGCCAGCACCACGGCGCCGAGAATCGCCACCCCGATGCCTGGGTGGGCGACGAAGAAATTCACTGCCCAGGCCGGGTTCAGGGCCTGCAATACTTCTGGCCGCTGCACGATACCGTGCACCCCCAGCGCCCCCAGTACCACGAACCACAGCACCATCACCGGCCCGAACAGGATGCCGATGCGTGCCGTGCCGTGCTTCTGAATGACGAAAAGCCCCACCAGCACCACCACCGACAGCGGCACCACCCAGTGGTCGATGCCATCGATACCCAGCTGCAGGCCCTCGACCGCCGACAGCACGGAAATGGCCGGAGTGATCATGCTGTCGCCGTAGAACAGCGCCGCGCCGAACAGCCCCAGCAACACCAGCACCTTGCTCAGCCGCGGATAAGGCCGTGCAGCGCGCCTGGCCAGGGCGGTCAGGGCCATGATCCCGCCTTCGCCCTGGTTGCTGGCGCGCAGGATGAACAGCACGTACTTGACCGACACCACCCAGACCAGCGACCAGAACACCAGCGAGAGAATGCCCAGCACCCCCTCGACGTTGGCCTGCACGCCGAAATGACCGTTGAAGACTTCCTTGAGGGTATACAGCGGGCTGGTACCGATGTCGCCGTAGACCACCCCCACGGCGGCGATCAGCAGGCCGAAGCCCGAGCGTTTATCGGAGTGGTCCTGGGTTGCAAGCGTTGCGGTCTGGCTCACGTATCGCGTCTCGTCGGCAGGCGTAAGTGGTGAGTATAGGTAGGGACGCGCGGGGCGCGAAAAAGCCGCGCCAGTATCGGTTCACGCGCTGATGCCGGGCGTAAAGAAAGCGTAAAAAATCACCCATCCCGACGCAACGCGCCAAAAACGACAACGGCCTGCTCCGGTGACCGGGGCAGGCCGTTGTACGTGTTGATCAGACGATCAGGCGAACAGTTCCAGCGCCAGGGTGAAGGCCACCCACAGCGCAAGGCCGGTGGCGAAGAACAAGGCGATGTTCTCGAACCAGTTGTTGCGGTATTCCTTGGGCAGCAGCGACTTCTGGTTGGACATGATCAGCAGGCCCAGGGAGATGATCGGCAGGCCGACGATGTTCAAGGCGCTGACACCGATGGTCAGGGTGACGAAGTCCGGCATGCCCGGAAACGACCAGATCAGCGGCGTGACCAGGATGAAAAGCAGGAACCAGCGGTGCGCAGGGTCCTTGTGGAACTCCTTGCCGTAGCGCTCGCGACGCTCGGGGCGCACATGCTGCAGGGCATCGGTGATGAGCATCGGGAAGGCCGTGGTCTTGCCGGAGATGCTGGCGAACAGGGTGGCGAACACACCGATGAAGAACACGTACCAGCCGATCGAACCGAAGTACATTTCCAGCGCCTTGCCGAGGTCGGCCAGGGTGTTCACTTCAATGCCGTTGGGCCGCAGGATCTCGGCGCCGACGATCCAGATCGCCAGGTTGATGACGATACCGACGAAGACCGCGAACAGCAGGTCGTTACGCTGGATACGCTTGTGCTGCGGGCCGACCCAGCCTTTCTGGCGCATCACGTAGGGGTGCACGAAGTTGGCAACCGAACCGGCCACCGCACCGATCACCGACACCGCCACCAGCAGCGCGCCGTGCACGCCTTCGTTAGGCGGAATGCTAAAGCCGATGGTGCCTTGGACGATGCCGCCGACATCCGGGCCGGACATCACTGCCAGAGCCAGGAAAGCCAGGGTCATGATCGCCAGCAGCGCCTTCATCACGCCTTCGATCAGCGAGTAGATGCTGCGGCCTACCAGCAGCCAGACCGCAAGCACCACGAAGATCGAGCACAGCAGCGGGTAGTCGACCTTCAGCAGCATCGCCAGCGATTCGCCCGCCCCCTTGATCATGTAGGCATTCATCAGATGGCCCATGAGCAAGGCGTAGCCGAGCATGAACCAGGCGAACACTGGGTGCAGCTGGGCATAGCCTTCGAGGATGGACATACCCTTGTTATTGCACAGCTGGAAGCGCGCAATGATGTTGACGATCAGGTAGCGAAGCAGGAGGGATACCGCCAGGACCCACATCATCGCGTAGCCATAGTTGGCGCCGGCAACCGATGAAGTGATCAGGTCACCTGCGCCAAGCCACGACAGCACGGCGATGATACCTGGGCCCAGGAGTTTGAAAGCACGAGAAAGCCGGTTTTGCGCAGGCGCAGCAGCAGCCTGCGCCACGGGCGGGACGCTCGACATGGAAGGAGTCTCCATTTGTTGTTTTTGTGTGAGTGCGCGCAGTCAAACACATTCATGCGATGTCGTACAACGATCTTTGGCGACAAATGTGTAGAAGTGTTTCAAATGGCTTCTCTTGCACTGTTAAAGTGCTAAATACAGGCCAAAACAGCATGAAACCTGGGGCTTAATGGCCTTCTGCCCTCCCCGCGCTGCTACTGAATGGCACACACGCCCACAAAGACATCAGACAACCCGATCTCAGCGAGATGGCCGATCAATGACTGACGCCCTGCGGGAGCGGGTTACCCGCGAACACCGAAAAGCCGGTGCCCTGCACCGCGCGAGTTTTCGCGGTAAGACCCGCCCCCCCAGGGATCTAAACAAGCAGCGCCACGCCCAGCACCAACCATGCCCCCGCCGCCACAGCCACTGCTGCGCGCGGCCAATAGGGCAACAGTAGCACCAACGCCAACCCCGCCATCGACACCAACCCCAGCCAAGCGATCGGACCCATCGCCCAGCCCCAGGCTGCAACGCTGGCGCCCAGGCTTGCCAACAGCGCCAGCCAGCCCAGCCCGCGCAGAACCTGTCGCCACCCTGCCCCAGGAACCCGCTGCCAGACCTGCCTGTAGTGCCGCTCCAATCCCAGGCACAAGGCGACCATGCCGTTATAGGCGAGCAACAAACCGGCCAATAGGCTTATGCCCATCTCAAACGCCCTCCTGAGCGGCACTGCCCGCATGACGCCTGACCGGTTCCCGGGCCGGCTGTCCCATACGCCAGCAGCACCAACCCAGCAAGGCACCGATCGTTAGCGTGGTGATTTCCAAGGCCAGGTAGTCGCCAAGGTTGACGGTGACCAGGTTCAGCAGTGGCAGGCACAGGCACAACAACGCCGCCATGCCCAACTGCTCCTGCCAGGCACGCAACCGAGGGCGGACGATGGCATGCCCCAGGCTCGCCAGCCACACCAGGAAGAACACCCGCACTTCCCAGCCACCACGCTGGCCCAGTTCCAGCGGCAAAAGGCGGTTGGCCCAGAGCAGGCCGATACAGGCCACCGCCAAACCCGCCACTACGCTCACGTTCAGCCGCTCGGCCACGTGGTACAGCATCGCGCCCAAGGCCCCTTCGCCAGCATGCCGACGACGGCGCTTGACGGTGAACAACACCAGCCCCGTGGCAATCATCGCGCAGCTGGCCAGGCCGCAGACGAAGTACAGCCAGCGCATGGGGTAGCCGCCAAACTGAGCGAAATGCATCCCCGCCATCACCCGCTGGGTCAGCAGGCTCGGTCGGCTTTGCGCCGGAGCGCGTAGCACCTGGCCGGTGACGCCGTCGAAAACCATGCTCTGGCCCTTGTTCAGCTCGATACGATTGCCCAGCACCGGGCGCACCTCGACCCGCGCGTCGCTGCGTCCGGGGCTGTGGATCGACAGGCTGGCCACCGGCCCCAACTGCCGCTCGGCTTCTGCCAGCAGCGGCTCCAGCGACGTCAGCGCCGCTTCGCCGCGCGGCCTCTGCCTCTGCCCGCCATCTGGCTGCCCTGCGCCCTGCCCGCCCACCTGCAGCTGCGCCGGTGCGCCGCGCAGCGCCCGGTTGAGCAGGTCGCGGTCGCCATTGAACAGCGCATCGGATGCCGCCGGCATGTAGATCAGATAGAAGATCACCAGGCCCGTGTAGGTGATCATCAGGTGGAACGGCAGCACCAGCACACCGGTGGCGTTGTGTGCATCCAGCCAGGAACGCTGGCCCTTGGCCGGGCGGAAAGTGAAGAATTCCTTGAAGAACTTCTTGTGGATGACGATGCCGCTGACCAGCGTCGCCAGCATCGCCATGGCCGCCAGGCCCACCACCCAGATACCCAGGTTGCGCGGCAGGTTCAAGGTGAAGTGGAAACGGAAAAAGAAGCTGCCACCTGCGGTTTCGCGCACCTTCAGGGGTTCGCCGGTTTCCGGGTCCAGGGCAAGGCCGCCGCCACGGCGCTGCTCGCCGGCCGAAACGCTGAGGGTGGGCGAACGTTCGGTGGGCAGCCCGACGTTCCAGGCGCTGGCGTCAGGATGGTTGGCTTGCAGGTAACCCAGCGCGGTGTGCAGCGCTTGCATCTGGGTCTGCGCATGGGCCGGGATCTCCGGGCGCATCCAGCCATCGATTTCCTTGTCGAACACCGCCAGGGTGCCGGTCAGAAAGATCGCGAACAGGACCCAGCCGAACACCAGCCCGGCCCAGGTGTGCAACCACGAAAGCTTCTGTGTGATGGTCTTGGCCTTCATCCGATTCGCTCCAGCAATTGCGGCCAGAAACCGACCAGCGCCAAGGGTACCGCCAGCGTCAGGCCGCCCCAGGCACGCCAGGCGCTACGGCAGGCGAACGCCCAGAGCATGGCGCCGGTATACACCCCGAACGACAACAGCGTGGCAATGACCAAGGCATCGCCCTTGCCCACCGGCAACAGGCGCGCCAGCGCAGCGGTGAAGGCGTAGGTAAAGGCATAACCGCCCAGCACGGCGGCCAGCACCCGCGAAAGCACCGGCCAGGAGAAGTGTGTGGTTTTCATCAGCAGTTCCAGGTACGGAAAAACCCAGCCGGGCAAGGGCTGGGCTCACAGTGGCCAATGGGTCAGAACGAGGTGGTGACCGAGGCGTAGAAGGCGCGCCCTGGCTCGTTGTAGGTGGCGGCACCCGCGCTGGTGCCCGCGCCCTCGCGGTACACGCGCTTGTCGAACAGGTTGCTGACACCTGCGCCGAACGACAGGTTGTCGTTCACTGCGTAGGTGCCGCCCACGCCCCAGACGTGGTACGGGTCGAGGGTGCGCAGTTCGTTGCTCGCCGTGATGCTGGAATCGCGGGTGGGGTTGAAGCGACGAGGCTCCTGCTTACCGTAGTAGGTGCCGGTGAGGCTCAGCGAAAGCGCCTCGCTCACCTGCCAGTCGAGCATGGTGTTGACCGTGTACTCCGGCACCACCGACAGCGGGTTGCCGTCGCTGTCCTCGTTGGCGTCCATGTAGGTGAAATTGGTGTTCCAGCTCAGCAGTTCGCCTTGCTCGCCCAGCAGCGGCACGCCGATGCTGCCTTCCCAGCCCTTGACCACGGCATCCTTGGCGTTGTCCCAGCGCAGGATGGCTTCGTTGGCCGCGGTGCGCCCAGTCAGGTCGTTGGACGAGGTGATCTTGTTGTCGTAGTCGTTGCGGAAGTAGGTCAGGCTGGCGCTCCAGCCGTCGCGGGCGAAGCTTACGCCCAGTTCCTTGTTGACGCTGACTTCAGGGTCGAGGTTGTCGTTGCCCAGCACATAGCAGCCGGTGGACGCCAGGCTGGGGGCGCAGCCGTTGCCGTTGCTGCGATACAGGTAGTTGGGGTTGGACTGGTACAGGTTCGGCGCCTTGAAGGCACGTGCGATACCGGCCTTGACGGTAATGTCCTCGGTCAGCTTGTAGGAGGTGTTCAGGCTCGGGCTCCAGTTGGCGCCGAACTGGTCGTGGTGGTCCAGGCGCACGCCGGGGGTGAGAAACCAGTCCGGGGTCAGCTCGATGTTGTCCTCGGCATACAGCGCCATGATCGTGGCGTCCATGTCGGTAGCGCGGGCGCCGGCGGCGGAGTTCGGCAGCGTGGTGCCGACGGCGCGGTCCAGGGTGCCCGGGTCGTCCAGCTTCTGGTGGTTCCATTCGGCGCCAAGGGTCAAAGTCTGCGGGCGCAGCAGCTCCAGAGGCAGGTCCACCTGGCCTTGCAGCAGGTAGCTGTCGTAGGTGCTGGTGGTCTTGTCGTTGCTGTTGATATCGCCATCGACGCTGCCGGTCATGCCTTCCTGCAGGCGGTTGTTGCGGGTCTTCTCGTACTGCGCCATGAGCCGCGAAGCGCCCCACGCCCAGTCGCCGCGGTGGGTGACCGAGAAGTCCTGGCGGTACAGGGTATTGGTTTCTCGGCCCAGCCAGTTGCTGATGGTGCTGCCAGGGCTGAGCGAGTCGGTGGCGCCGGTGCCGACGTCGCCAGCATAGACGTTGCCCTGGCGGCTGAAGCCGGTCTCGAAGTCCAGGGTCTGCTGGTTGTCCAGCGCCCAGCTCAACAGGCCGTTGATGTCCTTGTTGCGCACGCCTTCGCGGCCTGCAGCCAGGGACGCACCTGGGGCGACCTGGCCCTGGTTGATGTCGGCATCATCGGCATCGGTCTTGTTCAGGTTGCCGTATAGGCGAAAGCTCAGCGCATCGGTCAACGGCCCTGCCAGGCTGAAGGTGGTGCGCTTGGTCACGCCTTCGGCATCGTCGGATGGCAGGTTGGTAAAGGCGGTGATGCTGCCGGCCAGGTCTTGGGTCGGGCGCTTGGTGATAATGTTCACCACCCCGCCCATGGAGCCGGAGCCATAGCGCGCCGCCGCCGGGCCGCGCAGCACCTCGATACGCTCGACCTGGTCGGCCGGCACCCAGTTGCTGTCGCCGCGGGTGTCACGCTCGCCGGCACGGGTGTAGCGCACCGAGTTGCGCGAGGTCACCGGCTTGCCGTCGATCAGGATCAAGGTGTTTTCCGGGCCCATGCCGCGCAGGTCGATCTGCCGGTTGTTGCCGCGCGATCCGCTGGCGCCGTTGCCGGTGAGGTTGACGCCGGGCATCTTGCGGATGAGGTCGGAGAGGTCGTTGACCGGCGGGCGTTTCTTGATGTCTTCGGCGGTGATCACCGAAACCCCCAACGCCTGTTTCAGCTCCTGCTCGGCCGTGGCCACCACGTGGGTGTCGGCCAGCTCCAACGCAGTTTCGTCCGCCGCCCACAGGGCGCCGGGCGACACAGCCAACAAGGCCAGGCAGAGAGGTTTGAGCGGGAAACGAGGCGGCATCGAGGTACTCCTTGTGCATGGACGAATGCGCAGGCAGGAGCGAATGGCACACAACGACAACGGCAGGCCAACTCGCCCCGGGGCCTGCCCGGAACGAGCGTGGATGCTATAGATTCTCAATTGAGAGTAAATCTTTTTTACAATCTATACATTTCTCAGCCGCAGATTCACCCGCAAGCCCGCCGCGCCGTTCTGCGCCCACACGGCACCGCCCTGAAGCTCAGTGACGCTGCGGGCGATCGACAGGCCCAGGCCGAAGCCACTGCCGCCGGGGCGTGCTGCGTTGAGCCGGGTGAACGGCAGGAAGATGCGTTCCAACTCGCCAGGGGCAACCCCCGGCCCCTGGTCCTCGACCCACAGCAGCCAGTAGTTGCCCTCGCAGCGTCCACCGAGGCTGACGACGCCACCCGGCGGCGAATGGCGCACCGCATTGCGCAGCACGTTCTCCAGGGCCTGGGCCAGGCTATTGAGATGCCCGAGCACCGTGCAACCGGGTGGCAGCTGGTTGCACAGGCGTTCGACGGGCCAGCCGGTCTCGAAGCAGACGTCTTCGCACAGCACCTCCCACAGCCGCCCCACCTCCACCGGTGCCAGCGGCAGCAGCGGGCGCTCGGTGTCGAGCCAGACCAACTCCAGGGTGTCGTTGATCAACGTTTCCATGCCCTGGACTTCACGCTCGAGGCGCTGGCGCAGTGCGTCGATGTCCTGCTCCCGCTCGCCGGTGACCCGCAGGCGGCTCAGCGGCGTGCGCAGCTCGTGGGACAAATCGCGCAGCAGCTGGCGCTGGAAGGTCACCGTGTTTTCCAGGCGTCCGGCCATGTGGTCGAATGCCCGCGCCAGCTCCCCCAGCTCGTCGCCCCGCGTGGTCAGTTGCGGCCCCAGCCGGGCGGACAGGTCGCCGCGGCTGAGCACCATGGCCTGGCGGCGCAGCACCGCGATCGGCGCGATCAGCTTGCGGTACAGCAGCACGCCCAGGCCCAGCGCCAGGCAGGCCGGCAGCACGCGCTCGAGCAGGGTATGCCACAGGTAGTTGTATTTGCGCGGGTCAAGCCGGGCTGGCAGCTCCATCACCAGTCGGCCCTCGCGGTTGGCCAAGGGCACGAAGAATGTCGGCCTGCCACCAGGCCGGCCTACCGACCAGTCCAGCGAGCGCATGAAGTCGAGCTTGCGGTGTTCGTGGCGGGCAAGCGGCTGTGACGACAGCGATTGCTCCTGTCCGTCCACCAGCACCGCCCAGATGCCTTCGCGTGCCTGCAAGGTCGCAAGGAACCTGTCCACTCCCGGCGTCCCCCCCTGCTCCAGGGCCTGCTCAGCCTCGCGCGCATAGTTCGACAACGTCGCGCGGGCCGGGCTGCCCAGGGTCGACGTGAGGGTATTCAGGCGCTGGCTGACGTCCACGTGCAGGCTGATGATCAACAGGCTCAACAGTACGATGCTGCCCAGCAGGGTCCAGAACAGCGAATGGCGGTCGGGCAGCGTCATGCTTGTACGCGCCGCAGCACGTAACCGGCGCCGCGCACGGTCTCGACCCGGGCGGTACGGTAGTCGATGAGCTGGAGTTTGCGACGGATGTGGCTGATGTGCATGTCCAGGCCACGGTCATGGATCGAATACGCGCGGTGCAGCGCCTGCTGGTAGAGAAAAGTCTTGCTGAGCACCTCGCCGGGGGCCTGCAACAGGGTTTCCAGGATGCGATATTCGGTACTGGTGAGCCCGGCCCAGCGCTGCGCGTGGCAGACATCGCCACGGATCGGGTCGAAGGCCAGGTCCAGCGCCTGGCCCAGTGCCTCATGCGCCTGATGCCCTGCGCGCGCCTGGCGCTCGTAGGCGACACGGCGCAGCAGCGCATCGATGCGCACGTCCATTTCCGCCATGCTGAAGGGCTTGGGCAGGTAGTCGTCGGCACCCTGGCTGAAGCCGACGATGCGGTCCTGCTCGGCGCCCAGCGCCGACATCAGGATCACCGGCACGCGCTGCGCCCGGCGCAGTTGGGCGAGGCGCTCCAGGCCATTGCCATCGGGCAGCAGGATGTCCAGCAGCACCAGGTCGAAGCCACCTTCGCGCACGTGCTCTGCCACATCGCCCGCCTCGTGCCGCAGGGTCACCGCGAAACCACGCTCGCCCAGGTGCTGCTCGATATGCTGGGACAACACAGGGTCGTCCTCGATGGCCAGGATACGAACGGGAGACAGGGGGGCGCTGGCCAGTTGCATGGGAAAACCTTGCGAATGGAAATGATTATTGAACGCGTAGTCTGACAAATTCCCCGCGCCTGATACAAATCCGTTGGCCACTTCGAGGGCTCCAGTGGGTGTATACAAAAATATTCAACTCTGTTTACACTGCCCCCGCGCCTACGACATCGGTCATCGCCGCTGCGTATTGCGCCAGGCTCAAGCCATGCAAGCCCTCTATCCTTTTGCCCGCTCCGGGCACCCTTCGCAAACGTCGCCCACCCTCCCCGTCGTCGCGCCGAGCACGCAACCTGGCTTACCTCCCGGGCCTTTTCTCGCCCGCTGACCCGGCTGCACCGCGCATTCCTATCGCCCCCTTACGACACCCGCCACGCGGGAGAGGAACACTTATGCCCAAGACAATGCTGGTCAAGAACGCCGAACTGCTGGTGACCATGGATGGCCAACGCCGCGAGATCAAACGCGGCGGACTGTTCATCGAAGACAATCTGATTCGCCAGGTCGGCCCGAGCGACACCCTGCCGCACACCGCCGACGTGGTCCTGGACATGACCGGCAAGGTGGTCATTCCCGGCCTGGTCAATACCCACCACCACATGTACCAGAGCCTTACCCGTGTGGTGCCGACGGCTCAGGACGGCGAGTTGTTCAGCTGGCTGAGCAACCTGTACCCGATCTGGGCCAGGCTGACCCCGGAAATGATCGCCGTATCGACCCAGACCGCCATGGCCGAATTGATGCTCTCCGGCTGCACCACCTCGAGCGATCACCTGTATATCTACCCCAACGGCTGCAGGCTCGACGACAGCATCCATGCCGCCGGGGAAATCGGCATGCGCTTCCACGCCGCACGCGGCAGCATGAGCGTCGGCCAGAGCCAGGGCGGCCTGCCGCCGGATGCGGTGGTGGAGAAGGAAAGCGACATTCTCAAGGAGTCCCAGCGCCTGATCGAGGACTACCACGACGATCGCCACGGCGCGATGCTGCGCATGGTGGTGGCGCCCTGCTCGCCGTTCTCGGTGAGCCGCGACCTGATGCGTGAAGCCGCGGCCCTGGCCCGCCACTATGGCGTGTCGCTGCACACCCACCTGGCCGAGAACGTCAACGACATCGCCTACAGCCGCGAGAAGTTCGGCATGACCCCGGCCGAATATGCCGAGGACCTGGGCTGGGTCGGCCACGACGTTTGGCACGCCCACTGCGTGCAACTGGACCAGCACGGTATCGAGCTGTTCGCTCGCACCGGTACCGGGGTCGCCCACTGTCCTTGCTCGAACATGCGCCTGGCCTCGGGCATTGCGCCCATTCGCCGCATGCGTGACCACGGCGTGCCGGTGGGCCTGGGGGTAGATGGCTCGGCGTCCAACGACGGCGCCAGCATGATCGGCGAGGTACGTCAGGCGCTGCTGCTGCAACGCGTGGGCTTCGGCCCGGATGCGATGACCGCCCGCGAAGCCCTGGAAATCGCCACCCTGGGCGGCGCCAAGGTACTCAACCGCGATGACATTGGCGCCCTGGCGCCGGGCATGGTGGCCGACTTCGTCGCCTTCGACCTGGGCCACGTCGCCTATGCCGGTGCTCATCACGACCCGCTGGCGGCCCTGGTGTTCTGCACGCCGACCCATGTCGATACCAGCGTCATCAATGGCCGCGTGGTGGTCGAGGGCGGCCGGATCACCACGGTCGACCTGCCCCTGGTGCTGGAACGCCACAACCGCCTGGCCCGGCAGTTGGTCAGCGGTGAGTGAGCTAACTGCGTAGTGAATGGCACCGGCTTTCGCCGGTGTTCGCGGCGGTTCGACAAGGCCGCGCAAATCCTGTGGGAGCGGGTTTACCCGTGAAGAAGTCAGCGCGGTGTATGGCCAGGGCTTCGCCCTGGTTCGCGGGTAAAGCCGCTCCCACAGGGGCTGTGTCGTGCTTACGATCAGGCGCGCCGTGCTCAGCCAGATGAACAAACTTTCATCGAGCGGCGGCGATGGCTTGCGTAGCATCGCCAGCCCCTGGCCAGTTCCGCTCCAAGCCCCATGCCGCAACCGATCCCGCTCAAGGACCACGAAAAGGAAAAGCACCTGGTCAACCGCCGGGTGCTGGCCTGCGCCGTCCTGCTGCTGGCCCTGAGCGCTGCGCTGGTGGGGCGCCTGTACGTGCTGCAAGTGCTGCAGCACGACCAGCAGACGGCCGTGTCGGAAAACAACCGGGTGCATGTGCTGCCCATCGCCCCCGAACGCGGGCTGATCTACGACCGCAATGGCGTGGTACTGGCCGACAACAAGCCCAGCTTCAACCTCACCATGACCCGCGAGCGCAGCAACGGGCAAACCCCCGCGGTACTCGACACCCTGGCCGAGGTGCTTGGCCTGGGCGACGAAGACCGCGCTCAGTTCGACAAGGACCTGCGTCGCGGCCGCAAGCCGTTCGAGCCTGTGACTTTGATGTTCGGCCTGAGCGAGGAGCAGATCGCCCTGATCGCGGTCAACCAGTTCCGCCTGCCGGGGCTGGACGTCGAGCCGCAGTTCATCCGCGAATACCCGCAAGGTGCGCACTTCGCCCATTCGGTCGGCTATGTCGGACGCATCAACGAAGCCGAGGCCAAGACCCTCGACAGCACCGCCTACCGCGGCACCCAGTCGATCGGCAAGACCGGTGTCGAGCGTTTCTACGAGCACGAACTGCACGGTCAGGTGGGCTATGAGGAGGTCGAGACCAACGCCCAGGGCCGGGTGATGCGGGTGCTGCGCCACCACGCTCCGACACCGGGCAAGGACATCTACCTGAGCCTGGACCTGCACCTGCAACAGGCCGCCGAACATGCCCTGGGCGAGCGCCGCGGTGCGCTGGTGGCGCTGGACCCGGCCACCGGCGAGGTGCTGGCGATGGTCAGCAACCCCAGCTTCGACCCCAACCTGTTCGTCAAGGGCATCAGCTTCAAGCAATACGCCGCCCTGCGCGACTCCATCGACCGCCCGCTGTTCAACCGGGTACTGCGCGGTCTGTACGCACCAGGCTCGACGGTCAAGCCGGAAGTGGCCATCGCCGGGCTCGACAGCGGCGTCATCACCCCCGCCAGCCGGGTGTTCGACCCCGGCTACTACGAGCTGCCCAACTACGACCACAAGTACCGCAACTGGAACCGCACCGGCGATGGCTGGGTAGACCTGTACAGCGCCATCATGCGTTCCAACGACACCTACTTCTACGACCTGGCGCACAAGCTGGGGGTCGAGCGGCTGCACGACTACATGAGCGAGTTCGGCCTGGGGCAGAAGGTTTCGCTGGATCTGTTCGAGGAAGCCCCAGGGCTGATGCCCTCGGCCCAATGGAAGCGCGCCACCCGCCGCCAACCCTGGTTCCCCGGCGAAACCCTGATCCTCGGCATCGGCCAGGGCTACATGCAGGTCACCCCGTTGCAGTTGGCCCAGGCCACCAGCCTGCTGGCCAGCAAAGGGGCCTGGCACCGCCCGCACCTGGCCATGACGGTCGGCGGACAGCCGCCGGTCGACCCCAACCCGATGCCCGACATCGTCCTGCACGACAAGCGCGCCTGGGACCAGGTCAACACCGGGATGCAGATGGTCATGCACGACCCGCGCGGCATCGCCCGCGCCGCTGCCGCCGGTGCGCAGTACCGCATTGCCGGCAAGAGCGGCACCGCCCAGGTGGTTGCGATCCGCCAGGGCGAGCGCTACGACCGCAACAAGACCCTCGAGCGCCACCGCGACAATGCCCTGTTCGTCGGCTTCGCCCCGGCAGAGCGGCCGTCCATCGTGGTGGCGGTGATGATCGAGAACGGCGAGGCCGGCGGCCGGGTGGCGGGGCCGGTGGTGCGTGAGGTGATGGATGCCTGGCTGCTGGATGAGCAGGGGCACTTGAAGGCGCAGTATGCGGGCGCCACGGACAAGGGCGCGGCGCCGCACGGTTGATGCAGGTCAGTCCTGGTTGGCCTGGAGCATATCGGCAATGATGTCATCGTAGGCGCTGGTAACAGCGTCCAGTGGTTGCTTGATGGTTTCGGCTTTCTTCTCGATGAGCTGAGCCAGCGCCAGCAACTCCTTTAATGGGAGGCCATTGAAACCAGGACAGAACGCGGCCATAACCTGGAAAAACCCACGATGTCCGGGGTTACGGAACTTCATGCGCACGCTTGCGCTCTTAACTGCATGTAGTAGATCCCTTGGGCTTCACGCTTTTGGAGGACTGACTCATGCGTCACTCACTGGTCGTTTCCGCACTGCTGATGTGCATTCCTGCCGGCGCAGCGCTGGCTCGCGTCGATGCGGGCGATGTCGCCACTTCGGCAGGGGTCTCCGCGTCGCTGTATTCCACCTTCAAGGATGACAAACGCATCATTCCAGCCCATGACGAGCTGTCCGCGTTCATCGCCAGCGACGGCGCCATTCGTGGTGCGTACGTCGAGTCGGCGCTGGAGCAGGTACGCAAGGAGCACCCCGGGTTGAATGCCACGGATGAAGAGCTGGCCAGGGCGCTGTTGTCGGCTGAACAGTAACGCACGTTCGGCCGTTTCGCGGGCAAGCCCGCTCCTACAGGTTTTGCGCGGTACCTGTTGGGGCGGGCTTGCCCGCGAATGGGCCCGACCTGCTTACCCTGCACCACTTTCCTCGCGCCACTGCGATGGGCTCATGCCGGTCCTGCGCCGGAACACCCGCGCCAACGCCGACGGGCTTTGGTACCCCACCTCATCCGCCACCAAGGCCAAGGGCCGTCCCTCGCGAATGCGCTTTTGCGCCAGCCCCACGCGCCAGCCCGCCAGATAATCCCCCGGCGTGTCGCCCACCACCGTTCGAAAATGCGCGGCGAAGCTTGCCCGCGACATCCCCGCCAAGCCTGCCAGCTCCTCGACGCTCCAGTTGCGTGCCGGTGTGTCGTGCATGGCCACCAGTGCCCGCGCCAAGCGCTTGTCGGCAAGCCCTGCGAGCATGCCGGAACCCAGGCTGCCGTCACTGAGCAACTGGCGCAGCAGCTGGATCACCATCAGCTCGAACAAGCGGTTGAGCACCAGCCCCCGTCCGCACTCGTCACGTTCTGCCTCAGCGAACAGCCAATCGGTACTGGCCTGTAGCCCAGCCAGGGCGCTCAAGGGGCTCACCAGCACATCAGGCAAGGCTGCGGTCAGGGGATTGTTCGGCCCACCGATGAAATTCAGCGTGGCGCAGACCAGCTCGGCCTGGTCGGCTTCGGAAGCACTCAAGCGATGGGTCTGAGGGCGCACCAGCAGGATCAGGCTGGGCTCCTCCAGCGACCACGCCTGGCCGCCCGGCCCCTCGAACCTTAGGCGTCCCGCGCGCAACAGGTGTACATGGCCCACCTGGGTGTCGCCCGCGTAACTCGAGAGGCCGCAGAAGCTGCCTTGGTGGAAGGTATCGGCATTGAAGGCGAAATGGTTGAGCAACGTGGCAAGGCGGTCCATGGCGTTCTCATGATTAGACGATCAGTCGCATAAATTGGATTATTTGAACCCAAAAGGCAATTCCTCCTGGGTAACCTGTGCCCAAGCTTGAACAACAAGCCCCTTACCCAAACAGGAGAAACACCATGACCCGCATCAATGCCCTGACCCTCGAACAAGCTCCCGCCGCCGCTCGCCCTGCCCTGCAAGGCATCGACAAAGGCATGGGCTTCATCCCCAACGCCTTCGCCACCCTGGCCCACTCGCCAGCAGCCCTGGGCGGCTATCTGGCCCTGGCCCAAGCGCTAGGCAAGAACAGCCTGACCGCGCAGGAACGTGAAGTGGTGGCGCTGGCGGCCTCCGAGGTGAATGGCTGCGAATATTGCACCGCCGCGCACACCTTCCTGGGCGGCAAGTCGGGGCTGAGCGCCGCCGATGTGCTGGCCGCCCGCGCCGGTACCTTGAGCCCGGTGGCAGCGTTCACCCGCTCGGTGACCCTGAGCCGCGGCCAGGTGAGTGACGATGTGCTGGCGGCCGCCCGTGAAGGTGGGCTGGACGATGCGCGGATCGTCGACGTGATTGCCCAGGTGACGCTGATGACCCTGACCAACTACCTGAACAACGTGGCGCAGACCGAGGTGGACTTCCCGCCGCGTGCGGCCTGATAGCCCAGCTTGGCAGTACCGGCCTCTTCGCGGGCAACCCCGCGAAGGGTCATCATCCTCATTCTGCAACCGATCGAGGCCCTGTCGCGGTGCGACGCCCGCAGGCGTACGGCGACAGGGCCCGAGCTTGAGCACCTGCATAAGCTTATATGCGCTCGTCGATGGTGCAGGGGCTCATATCATTCCGCGTGATAATAACCTTCGCATCATTCGATTCGTGCGCCGCGCGCAAGGCATTGCAGAATCCGCCCACTATCACTAATACATTGGCGGAGTTCTCCATGGAACATTCACTCAAACCCTTGCGCCTTCCCCTCGCTGCCCTGGCAGTGGTGGTGCTCAGCGCTTGCGGTCGAACCCCAGATGCCGTGCAGGCTCCCGCCGCGCCCAAGGTCAGTGTGGCCAAGGTGATCGAGCAGCCGATCAACGAGTGGGACGAGTTCACCGGTCGCCTGGAAGCGCCGGAAACCGTCGAGGTTCGCCCACGCGTTTCCGGCCAGATCGACCTGGTGGCCTTCACCGAGGGTGCCCAGGTCAAGAAAGGCGACCTGCTGTTCCAGATCGACCCACGTCCGTTCCAGGCCGAAGTACGTCGCCTCGAAGCCCAACTGCAACAGGCCAAGGCCACCGCGATTCGCAGCGCCAACGAAGCCCGCCGTGGCGAGCGCCTGCGTGACAGCAACGCGATCTCCGCCGAGCTTGCCGAGTCGCGCAGCAGCGCCGCTTCCGAAGCCCGCGCCGGTGTCGATGCGATCCAGGCCCAGCTGGACCTGGCCCGTCTGAACCTGAGCTTTACCCGCGTCACCTCGCCGATCAGCGGCCGGGTCAGCCGCGCCGACTACACCGCCGGCAACATCGTCACCGCCGATGTCACCCCGCTGACCAGCGTGGTCTCCACCGACAAGGTCTACGCCTACTTCGATGCCGACGAGCGCGTATACCTCAAGTACACCCAGCTCGCTCGCCAGGGCCAACGCGGCCAGGCCACCCCGGTGTACCTGGGCCTGAGCAACGAAGCCGGCAACCCGCACCTGGGCCAGATGAACTTCGTCGACAACCAGGTCAACCCGCGCACCGGCACCATCCGTGGCCGCGCCGTGTTCGACAACCGTGAAGGCCAGTTCACCCCAGGTTTGTATGCCCGCCTGAAGCTGGTCGGCAGCGCCACCTACGACGCCGTGCTGATCAACGACGAAGCGGTTGGCACCGACCTTGGCAAGAAGTTCGTGCTGGTCGTCGACAAGGACAACAACGCCACCTACCGCGCCGTCGAGCTCGGCCCGAAACTCGAAGGCCTGCGTATCGTGCGCAGCGGCCTGAACAAGGAAGACCGCATCGTGGTCAAGGGCCTGCAGCGCGTACGTCCCGGCTCCCCGGTCACGCCTGAGGACGCCCCGATGGCCAGCGAACAGACCCTCGCCACCCTCGCCCAGCAGCGCCAGGCCCTCGAAGCCAGCAACCAGCCCAAGCGCGTGGTCGGCCCCAGTGTGAAAGTCGCCAGTGCTCAAGCACCGCGCGGTTAAGGGACAACACCGATGAACTTCTCGAAATTCTTCATCACCCGGCCGATCTTCGCCGCCGTGCTCTCGCTCGTGCTGCTGATCGCAGGTTCCATCTCGCTGTTCCAGTTGCCGATCAGCGAATACCCGGAAGTGGTGCCGCCCACCGTGGTGGTGCGCGCCAACTTCCCAGGTGCCAACCCCAAGGTGATCGGCGAAACCGTCGCCGCACCGCTCGAGCAGGCCATCACCGGTGTGGAGAACATGCTGTACATGTCCTCGCAGTCCACCGCTGATGGCAAGCTGACCCTGACCATCACCTTCGCCCTGGGCACCGACCTGGACAACGCGCAGGTGCAGGTGCAGAACCGCGTGACCCGGACCCAGCCCAAGCTGCCCGAGGAAGTCACCCGTATCGGTATCACCGTCGACAAGGCCTCGCCCGACCTGACCATGGTCGTGCACCTGACCTCGCCGGATAACCGCTACGACATGCTCTACCTGTCCAACTACGCCATCCTCAACATCAAGGATGAACTGGCCCGCCTCGGCGGCGTGGGCGACGTGCAGCTGTTCGGCATGGGCGACTACTCGCTGCGGGTCTGGCTCGACCCGAACAAGACCGCTTCGCGCAACCTTACTGCCAGCGACGTGGTCAACGCCATTCGCGAGCAGAACCGCCAGGTAGCCGCCGGCCAGCTGGGCGCGCCGCCCGCTCCGGGCAGCACCAGCTTCCAGCTGTCGATCAACACCCAGGGCCGTCTGGTCAACGAAGAAGAGTTCGAGAACATCATCGTGCGCGCCGGCGCCGACGGCGAAATCACCCGCCTGAAGGACATCGCCCGGGTTGAGCTCGGCTCAAGCCAGTACGCCCTGCGCTCGCTGCTGAACAACCAACCGGCCGTGGCCATCCCGATCTTCCAGCGCCCAGGCTCCAACGCCATCGAGATCTCCGACGAAGTGCGGGCCAAGATGGCCGAGCTGAAGAAAGACTTCCCGCAAGGCATGGACTACAGCATCGTCTACGACCCGACCGTGTTCGTCCGCGGTTCGATCGAGGCGGTGGTGCACACCCTGTTCGAAGCCCTGGTGCTGGTGGTCCTGGTGGTCATCCTGTTCCTGCAGACCTGGCGTGCCTCGATCATTCCGCTGATGGCGGTGCCGGTTTCGCTGATCGGTACCTTCGCGGTCATGCACCTGTTCGGCTTCTCGCTCAACGCCCTGTCACTATTCGGGTTGGTATTGGCCATCGGTATCGTGGTGGACGACGCCATCGTCGTGGTGGAGAACGTCGAGCGAAACATCGGCCTTGGGCTCAACCCCTTGGACGCCACGCAGAAAGCCATGGGCGAGGTGACCGGCCCGATCGTCGCCACGGCGCTGGTCCTGTGCGCCGTGTTCGTACCGGCGGCGTTCATTTCCGGCCTTACCGGGCAGTTCTACAAGCAGTTCGCCCTGACCATCGCCATCTCCACCGTGATCTCGGCGTTCAACTCGCTGACCCTGTCGCCGGCCCTGGCCGCCGTATTGCTCAAGGACCACCACGCACCAAAGGACCGCTTCTCGCGCATGCTCGAAAAGCTGTTCGGTGGCTGGCTGTTCACCCCGTTCAACCGCTTCTTCGACCGCGCCAGCAACAATTATGTGGGCGGCGTGCGCCGGGTCATCCGCTCCAGCGGCATCGCCCTGTTCGTGTATGCCGGCTTGATGGGCCTGACCTACCTGGGCTTCTCGTCCACCCCGACCGGCTTCGTACCGGCCCAGGATAAGCAGTACCTGGTGGCCTTCGCCCAGCTGCCGGACGCGGCCAGCCTCGACCGCACCGAAGCGGTCATCAAGAAGATGAGCGAAATCGCCCTGGAGCAACCGGGCGTAGCGGATTCGGTAGCCTTCCCAGGCCTGTCCATCAACGGTTTCACCAACAGCCCCAACAGCGGCATCGTGTTCACCCCGCTCAAGCCGTTCGATGAGCGCAAGGACCCGAGCCAGTCGGCAGCAGCGATCGCGGCAGCGCTCAATGCCAAGTTCGCCGACATCCAGGACGCCTACATCGCGATCTTCCCACCGCCGCCAGTACAGGGCATGGGCACCATCGGCGGCTTCCGCCTGCAGATCGAGGACCGCGGCAACCTGGGCTACGAGGCGCTGTACAAGGAAACCCAGAACATCATCGCCAAGAGCCACAACGTGCCTGAGCTGGCGAACCTGTTCACCAGCTACCAGGTCAACGTGCCGCAGGTCGATGCTGCCATCGACCGGGAAAAGGCCAAGACCCACGGCGTGGCGATCAACGATATCTTCGACACCCTGCAGGTCTACCTGGGCTCGCTGTACACCAACGACTTCAACCGCTTTGGCCGCACCTACCAGGTCAACGTCCAGGCTGAACAGCAGTTCCGCCTCGATGCCGAGCAGATCGGCCAACTGAAGGTGCGCAACAACCTGGGCGAGATGATTCCGCTGGCGACCTTCCTGAAGGTCAGCGACACCGCAGGCCCCGACCGCGTCATGCACTACAACGGCTACATCACCGCCGAGATCAACGGCGCCGCGGCGCCAGGCTACAGCTCCGGCCAGGCAGAGGCTGCGATCGAGAAACTGCTGAAAGAGGAACTGCCCAACGGCATGACCTTCGAGTGGACCGACCTGACCTACCAGCAGATCCTCTCGGGTAACACCGCGCTGTTGGTCTTCCCGCTCTGCGTACTGCTGGCCTTCCTGGTGCTGGCTGCCCAGTACGAAAGCTGGAGCCTGCCGCTGGCGGTGATCCTGATCGTACCGATGACCCTGTTGTCGGCCATCACCGGCGTGATCGTCGCTGGCGGTGACAACAACATCTTTACCCAGATCGGCTTGATCGTACTGGTGGGCCTGGCGTGCAAGAACGCGATCCTGATCGTCGAGTTCGCCAAGGACAAGCAGGCCGAGGGCCTGGACCCGCTGGCCGCAGTGCTGGAGGCTTGCCGCCTGCGTCTGCGCCCGATCCTGATGACCTCGATCGCCTTCATCATGGGCGTGGTACCGCTGGTGTTCTCCTCCGGTGCCGGTGCCGAGATGCGTCATGCCATGGGCGTGGCGGTGTTCTCCGGGATGATCGGCGTGACGGTGTTCGGCCTGTTCCTGACCCCGGTGTTCTTCTTCCTGATCCGCCGTTTCGTCGAACGCCGCGAAGCCCGCAAGGCCGAACGCGCGCCTTCGCTGGAGAACCATGCATGAACCTGCTCAAACCCTTGACCCCTAGCCTGCTGGCACTGGCCCTGGCGGCCTGTGCGGTAGGCCCGGACTACAAGAGCCCAGAAACCCAGGCAGCGCGCTTCGACAGCGAAGCGCCAGTGAAGGCCCTGGACCGCAGCCGCTTCGAAGGCACCTGGTGGAAGCAGTTCGACGACCCGGTGCTGGACCAACTGGTGCAGGCGTCCCTGCAAGGCAACCGTGACCTGCAAGTCGCCTTCGCCCGCCTGAAAGCGGCGCGGGCGATCCGCGATGACGTTTCCAACGACGACCTGCCGGTGGTCACCAGCCGCGCCAGCGGTGAGATCGGTAAAGGCCAGGTGCCGGGCGAAACCGAAAGCCGGGTCAACCGCGAACGCTACGACCTGGGCCTGGACATGGCCTGGGAGGTCGACCTGTTCGGCCGTATCCAGCGCCAGATCGAGGCCAGCAAGGCCCAGGAAGACGCCGCCGAAGCCGACCTGCAACAACTGCAAGTGAGCCTGATCGCCGAGCTGGTAGACGCCTATGGTCAACTGCGCGGCGCCCAGCTGCGCGAGAAGATCGCCCTGGCCAACCTCAAGACCCAGCAGGACTCGCGCAGCATCACCGTGACCCTGCGCGATACCGGCGTGGGTAACGAGCTGGACGTGGTGCGCGCCGACGCCCGCCTGGCCGCCGTCGAAGCCACCGTGCCACAACTGCAAGCCGAGCAAGTGCGCTCGCGCAACCGCATCGCCACCTTGCTGGGCGAACGCCCGGACAGCCTGAGCGTGGACCTTTCGCCCAAGCAGTTGCCGGCCATCGACAAGGCCCTGCCGGTGGGTGACCCCGGCGAGCTGCTGCGTCGCCGTCCAGACATCCGCAGTGCCGAACGCCAGCTGGCCGCCGCCACCGCCAACGTGGGCGTTGCCACCGCCGACCTGTTCCCACGGGTGAGCCTGAGCGGCTTCCTGGGCTTCACGGCGGCACGCGGCTCGCAGATCGGCTCCTCGGCAGCCAACGCCTGGGGCCTGGGGCCGAGCATCACCTGGGCGGCTTTCGACCTGGGCAGCGTGCGGGCCCGCCTGCGCGGCGCCAAGGCCGATGCCGACGGGGCGCTGGCCAACTACGAGCAGCAGGTATTGCTGGCGCTGGAAGAGTCGTCCAACGCTTTCAGCGACTACGGCAAGCGCCAGCAGCGCCTGCTGGCGCTGATGCGACAGAGCGATGCCAGCCGCAAAGCGGCCGACCTTGCGTCGATCCGCTATCGCGAAGGCACGGTGGACTACCTGGTGCTGCTCGATGCCGAGCGCGAGAAGCTAGGCGCCGAAGATGCCCAGGCTCAAGGCGAGATCGAGCTGTACCGCGGTATCGTCTCGATCTACAAGGCGCTGGGTGGTGGCTGGCAGCCAGAGACAGTGGCCAGCACCCGCTGAGATACAGGTAACTCCGGTCGGTTGGACCCCTCCCCCAACCGCACTTGCCCCGCTGGCTTGCGCCTGCGGGGCTTTTTTGCACTGGCCTCTCAGCCGTCCGTCGAGCGACTTGCGTCCTCCCATTCGGCAATCTGCTCCTCCATCGCCTCAAGCTTCGCCCTCACCAAGCCCAGCGCATCGCTGCCAAGCAACAAGTGCGCGGGCGGCTGCTCGTGGTCCATCACCGCCAACATGGCCCGCGCAGCTTTCCGCGGATCGCCCAGCTGCTTGCCGCTCTTGGCCTCGCGGGCGCTGCGAATGGGATCGAACAACGCGTCGTAATCGCCGATGGAGCGTTCGGCACGAACCATCGAGCGCCCTGCCCAATCGGTGCGGAACGACCCCGGCGCCACCGCCGTAACGTGAATGCCGAAGGCACTCACCTCCTTGCCCAGCACTTCGGAAATACCCTCCAGGGCAAACTTGCTGCCGCAGTAATAGGCGATGCCCGGCATCGTGATGAAGCCACCCATGGAGGTGATGTTGAGGATGTGCCCACGGCGACGTGTACGCATGAACGGCAGCACCGCCTTGGTCATGGCCACCGGGCCGAATACGTTCACGTCGAACTGGCGCCGCATCTCGTCCAGGGAGGACTCTTCGAGAATGCCTTCATGCCCGTAGCCGGCGTTGTTGACCAGCACATCGATGGCACCGACGCTCGCCTCGATATCGGCCACCAGCGTATCGATCGCCGCGAAGTCGGTCACATCCAGCACCCGGCCGATGGCGTTTGCCGGGTGCAGTGTTTCGAAGTCCAGGCGCGCCTGTTCGCTGCGCACCGTGCCGACCACCCGGTGCCCAGTTGCCAATGCCTCAAGCGCCAAGGCCCGGCCAAAACCGCTGCTGACGCCTGTGATGAAGATGAGTTTGCTGGATGACATGCCTGCGCTCTCGCTGCAATGAATGAGAAATGCACGATATTCTTTCGAAAGCTCTGGCCTCAGCCCTAAGAGGTTGCTTTTATTGCCTATTCCTATGAGTTCATCCGAGAAGTCAATGTCCTTGCAACAGCGCATGGTCAGCCAGCTGCTGGCCCAGGCCCCGCAGGAGGGTTACAACCTTACCGCCCTGCCCGAGGTGCGCATCCTGCGTTCGGACCGGCCGTTGGCGCGCACACCGGTGCTATACGACCCCGGTATCGTGATCGTCTGCCAAGGCCGCAAGCGCGGCTATTTCGGCGACCGCCTCTACCTCTACGACGAGCAGCACTACCTGGCCGTCGCCGTGCCGGTGCCGTTCACCATGGAGACCGAGGCCAGCGCCGAGCGCCCCTTGCTAGCCCTGTACCTGCACCTGGATTTCCAGCTGGCTGCCGACCTTTCAGTACAGCTCGAACAGCACCAGGCGCCCTCACCTGTCGAAGCGCCGCTGAGCATGATGTCTAGCCCCATGGACGGCGCCTTGCGCGCCACCGTGCTGCGCCTGCTCGAGGCCTTGGGGCAACCGCTGGAGGCAGCGGTGCTTGGCCCGGCGCTGGTGCGTGAATTGTATTTTCGCGTACTTACCGGCGCCCAGGGCGAGGCGATGCGCGCCGCGCTGGCCATGCGCGGGCAGTTCGGCAAGATCGGCCGGGCCTTGCGGCGCATCCACAGCGCCTACGCGCAACCGCTGGACCTTGCTCAACTGGCCGCCGAAGCCGGCATGAGCGTGCCGACCTTCCACAGTCATTTCCGTGCCATTACCCAGACTTCGCCGATGCAATACGTCAAGTCCACCCGGCTGCACCAGGCGCGCCTGCTGATGGTTCGCCAGGGCATCAGCGCCGAGGCCGCCAGCCATGCCGTGGGCTATGCCAGCGCTTCGCAGTTCAACCGCGAATTCAAGCGCCTGTTCAGCCTGACGCCAGCGGCCGAGGCCAGGCGCCTGCGCGAGCAGTTCGCCTTGCCGCCGCCCTTCGCCAACGCCGACTACGTGTCATCGCATTGAGTTCAAGAGGCGACGCTGGCCTGCTCGGCCTCTTGCTGGCGCGCCGCATAGCGCTGCGCCAGCACCGCGCAGACCATCAGCTGGATCTGGTGGAACAGCATCAGCGGCAGGATGATTGCACCGATGCCGCTGCCGACGAACAGCACCTGGGCCATCGGCACGCCGGTGGCCAGGCTCTTCTTGGAACCGGCGAACAGAATAGTGATGCGGTCTTCGAGGTTGAAGCCCAGTACCCGCCCGAGCAGGCTGGTGCCCACCAGCACCAAGGCCAGCAGCACACCGCAGGCGATGAACAGGCCAATCAAATGCTGCGTCGAGACGGTGTGCCACAGCCCGGTCACCACCGCCTCGCTGAAGGCCGTGTAGACCACCAGCAGGATCGAGCCTTGGTCGACCTTCTTCAGCCAACCGGCGTTGCGCTTGACCCAGGCGCCGATCCAGCGGCGTGCCAGCTGCCCGGCGACGAAGGGCACAAGCAGCTGCAGGGTGATCTTCAGTACCGCATCCAGGCCTGAACCCGTTTCGCCTTCTGCACCGAGCAGCAACATCACCAGCAGCGGGGTCAGAAAGATGCCCAGCAGGCTGGAAGCCGCCGCGCTGCATATGGCGGCGGGCACGTTGCCGCGGGCCAGGGAAGTGAAGGCGATGGCCGACTGCACCGTGGCCGGCAAGGCACACAGGTACAACAGGCCCAGGTACAGCTCATCGCCCACCAGCGGTACGAACAGCGGCTTGAGCGCCATGCCCAGCAGCGGGAACAGCACGAAGGTGCAAGAGAACACCAGCGCATGCAGACGCCAATGCCCGGCCCCGGCGATGATCGCCTCACGTGACAACTTGGCGCCGTGCAGGAAGAACAGCAGGCCGATGGCCAGGTTGGTCAGCCAGCCGAACAACACCGCGCCCTGGCCATGACAGGGCAGCACCGTGGCGATGAACACCACCGCCAGCAGGGCCAGGGTGAACTTGTCGAAGAGCATGCGCAGGTACTTCATGGCGGTTCCGTGTTGTCAGGGGCAGGTGCAGACGATAAGGTCTCGCCCCATTGCCTGCTAACGCCGGAACTCCCTCCAATGTCGCTGAACGGACACGCGATCAGCCAGCCTAGGACTCATTCCATGCACCTTTCCCGCGCCCTGCTACTGGCCATCGCCCTCGCCGCCTCCCAGGCCCAGGCCGACACCCTGGAGACCCAGGTCGCTTCGGTCATCCAGCCGATGATGCGCGAGCACGACATCGCCGGCATGGCGGTGGCCGTCTACGCCAATGGCCAAGAGCACTATTTCAGCTATGGCCTGGCCAGCAAGGCCGAGCGTACGCCGGTCACCCGCGACACACTGTTCGAGGTCGGTTCGGTCAGCAAGACCTATACCGCCACCTTGGTCGCCCTGGCCAGCGCCGAAGGCAAGCTCGACCTGCAGGCCCCGGCCAGCCGCTACCAACCGGCGCTGTCCGGGACGCCGCTGGGCGAAGCCAGCGTGCTCGAACTGGGCGCGTACAGTGCCGACTGCCTGCCTTTGCAGTTTCCCGACGAAATCAACAACGACGCCCAGGCATTGAGCTTTCTGCAACACTGGCAACGGCGCTTCGCCCCCGGCACCCAGCGCTGCTACTCCAACCCGAGCCTCGGGCTGTTCGGCAACCTGGCAGCACTGGCCCAGCAGCAGCCCTTTGCCCAACTGATGGGCCAAGGCCTGCTGCCACAGTTGGGGCTCAAGCACACCTACCTGCAAGTGCCTGCCCAGGCCCGCAGCCTGTACGCCCAGGGTTACGACGCCAAGAACCAGCCGGTGCGAGTCAACCCCGGCCCATTCGCCGACGAGGCCTACGGCATCAAGACCAGCGCCAGTGACCTGCTGCGCTATGTGCGCCTGCAACTCGAACCACACCTGCTCAAACCGCTGCAGGCCCAAGCCATTGCCCTGACCCAGGCGGGTTACTTCCAGGTGGGCGACATGACCCAGGGCCTGGGCTGGGAGCGCTACCCCTACCCGGTGGCGCTGGACACCCTGCTGCAGGGCAATGGCGCGCAGATGATCCGCGAACCCCAAGCCACCCGCCGACTGGACCCGCCGCAACCGGCAGCACCCGGCTTCTGGTACAACAAGACCGGCGCCACCAGCGGTTTCGGCGCCTACGTCGCGTTTGTGCCAGCCAAGGGCATGGGCATTGTGCTGCTGGCCAACCGCAACTACCCCAACGAGGCCCGAGTGAGCGCCGCGTACCGTATTCTCGGCACGCTGGAACCGTGACCGGCCGGTACTGATTCCTATAAGAAAAGCGGGATTGTCAGACAATATGTAGTGCTTGAAATTTTTCACTACAAAATCATTGACGCCCTTCCTCACCCTTGGGCATGATGAGGCCGTCTCCCCGATCGGGAGCGGTGGCAAGGGTATTCCAGACGGCCTGCGCGGTAACGCAGGCCGTTCGTGGAGAGGGAAACTGCCCAGAAGGCAGCGTGAGAAAGCCCCTGTTGCGATGCTGCTGTAGCAGCCTGAGGTGTGCGCTACATCCTGTAGTGCCAACTATGAAAATCACCAACGAATGGGTAATGGGGGCTTTATGATGAACTTGAACGACAATCCAACCATCGACCAATTGGCCCAGCTGTTCGCTGCACGCAAGGACAGTCTCGACGACCACTTGCTGTGGGTCAGCCAGACCGGTGAGGTGCGCCTCGACCGCCTGCCGCCAAACACCGTCGAAGATGAATTCGAATCGCACATGCCCAGTATGCGGGCGCGCTTCAAGGTCTACCGTCGTGGCCAGGGCTTCGTCGGCAAGAAGGCCGCCGCCGATACCGAGTTTGTCGGTCGCGTACTCGAAACACTGCAACAAGAATGGCCTACCGCCCGTGAGCGGCAGGCCGTCAAGGTGATCGACCCACTGCACTGAATCGCATCACCGCTAGTTGAGCCCGGCCCCTTTCAGGCCGGGCTTTTTCATGCCTGCCAGAATCACGCGCCCGACCTTATCGCGTGAAAACCCATACGCCGCTACTGCGAAATTTCCTTCACGACAATGACTTGAAACAAATCCAAACACCTCGATAGTGCGAGCAAACTACAGTACAAGTACTTGGCAAAGTTCCCGATTACTTGCGAAAAAGTTTAAGGTTTACCCCGCAGCCAAGTGGCGACTACACTGGAGTCAACGAACAGCTATACCCACCTGCGTGGCCGACGTTAATTGTGGTTTCATGTTCGTCACGTTACGCCACGGCTGACTTATCAGGAGTGATGAAAGTGTCCAGACTTGCAGAGTTTCGTGCCGCTGAAAAAGCACTTCAGGAACAACTGGCGCAACTGGAGGCATTGAAAAAGGATGCTGGCCTGAAGCGTGAAATCGAGTTCGAGCGCAAACTGCTCGACCTGATGAAGCACTACGACAAGGGCCTGCGCGATGTGATCGCCCTGCTCGACCCCAAGGCTGCCAAGGCGGGCGTCAAGGCCAGCGGCAACGCACCGAAACAGCAACGTCGAGCCCGGGTGGTCAAGGTCTATGAAAACCCCCATACCGGTGAGCTGATCGAAACCAAAGGCGGCAACCACCGCGGTTTGAAGGCCTGGAAAGCGCAATATGGAGCGACCACGGTGGAAACTTGGGTGCGATGATGAAACATCCACGCACACTTCACAGTTTTTTCACATCGACAGGATCACTATCGAACCAGCTAAAGGATTAGCGACCCCATCACGCGCCCGCACACGCGGGCCTCTCTTCCCAGCGCCCTGCACTCGTGCAGGGCGCTTTCATTTGCGCAATCGCTTCACTGCCGTATCATGGCCCGCCTGTCTTCATCGTCGGCACCTTCCGGGCCGACCCTGTCTCTGGAGCCCCCATGAGCCTGCATGACCTGCAAACCCTGCCTGGCGTCACCGCACAGCCGGATACCGCCACCGCACAATTCGTCTTCAACCACACCATGCTGCGCGTCAAGGACATCGAGAAGTCCCTGGACTTCTACACCCGCGTGCTGGGTTTTCGCCTGGTCGACAAGCGCGACTTCCCGGAAGCGGCCTTCAGCCTGTACTTCCTGGCCTTGGTCGACCCGGCGCAGATCCCGGACGATGACGCCGAGCGCCACCAGTGGATGAAATCCATCCCTGGGGTGCTGGAGCTGACTCACAACCACGGCACCGAAAGCGACCCGGCCTTCGCCTACCACAACGGCAACACCGACCCTCGCGGCTTCGGCCACATCTGCATCTCGGTGCCGGATGTACGTGCCGCGTGCGAGCGTTTCGAAACCCTGCAGGTGCCGTTCCAGAAGCGCCTGGCCGATGGCCGCATGAACCACCTGGCGTTCATCAAGGACCCGGACGGCTACTGGGTCGAAGTGATCCAGCCAGCCGAACTCAAGGTCTGAGTTCATCAGGCTCGCGCTCGTCGGGCCGGGAACTCCCGGCCCCTCGCTGTGGTATACGAAGGTAAGTGCTTCCAAGCCACCACAGCGAGGTAAGGACGATGCAAACCCTTCACTGTGCATACCGCGACCACACCATCACCGCCAGCGTCATGCCCCGCCCGGGGTCACCCCTGCCCTATGCCGCCGGTTGCCTGATCACTACCCCTGACGAGCGCACCAGCCGACGCCTGGCGTTGCCAGTAGGCATGGCGTTTTTCCCAGACCTGGAAAATGCCCAGCATGCTGCGCTGGCCCATGGCAGGTGGCTGGTGGACCGGCAGCTGGAGGGCGAGCGTCAGTTGTTCTGAAGACTGCTGCATACGCGGTGGTCCTTTCGCGGGCAAGCCCGCGCCTACAGCTACAGCGCCGTTCTCAGGAGCGGCGCTGTGCTTGTAGGTAGATCTCAACCTTGACGGGCGAACGCCACCGCCGCCGCCACCTGCTCGTGCGTCGGGCGCACACCGGTATACAGCACGAACTGCTCCAGCGCCTGCAAGGCGATCACATCGAGCCCGGTAATCACCGGTTTGCCCAGCGCTTCGGCGCGGCGTATCAGCGGCGTTCGCGCGGGCATGGCGACCACATCGAACACCCACTCGGCCGCCGCGATAGCGGTTTCCGGAAACGCCAGTTCATCCGCCTCCGGCCCTCCGGCCATGCCGATCGGCGTCACGTTGACCAACATCGGTGGGCTGATGTCGTCCAGCTGAGCTTGCCAGCGATAGCCACAGGAGTCGGCCAGTTGCCGCCCGGCCTGCTCGTTGCGGGCTACGATCACACCCTCGGCGAACCCTGCATCGCGTAGCGCACTGGCTACCGCCTTGGCCATGCCACCGCTGCCACGCAGGGCGAATGCGGTACGCGGATCCAGCGCATGCACATCCAGCAACTGGCGTACCGCCAGGTAGTCGGTGTTGTAGGCTTTCAGGTGGCCATCGGTATTCACCAGCGTATTGACCGAATCGATCGCCGCCGCTGAGGGGTCGACTTCATCCACCAGCGCCAGGCACGCCTCCTTGTACGGCATCGACACGCCGCAACCGCGAATGCCCAAGGCGCGGATTCCGGCCACTGCCGCCGGCAGGTCCCGGGTGGTCATGGCTTTGTAGTAGTAGTCCAGACCCAACTGCTGGTAGAGGTGGTTGTGAAACCGCACGCCGAACGTACCCGGACGCCCGGCCAGGGAGATGCACAATACGGTATCCCTGCTCGGTGGAATGCTCATCGATGGCTCCTTGGTCACTGACTGAAACGATTCTTCCAGCCTACCAGACTGACCGCCAGTCGCCCCTTACACAACCTTTACCTTGTGCCAGTACCGAGCGACGGGTTTGCGTGGTCATAGTGATAAGCCCCATGCACGGGGTGTAGCCCTGCGAGGAAATGTCCATGAACCGTTTCATTCCTGGAGTCGCCCTGCTGGTGGGTGCATTGGCCATCAGTGGGCAAGCGTCCGCCCATGGCGGGGGTTGGCACGGCCCGGGCCCGGTGCTCGGCGCAGCGGTGGTCGGTGCGGTGGTCGGCGCGGCGGTTTCGGGGGGCCATGACCGCACGGTGTACGTCGAGCGCGCACCGGCCTATTACCCACCTTACCCACCGCCGCCGGTGTACGTACAGGCACCACCGCCTCCGGTGTACTACCAGCCCTACGTGGTCGAACGCTACGTACCGGCTCCCCCACCGGTGTACCGCCGCTACTACGGCCCGCCGCCGGTGTACTACGGCCCGCCGCGCTGGTGATTGCATGTCACGTTGAAAAAACCAATGACCACTATTGAGCGTGTTGATTTTAACAGCGCCCGGCTACTGGTTAAGGTAGGCCCATGTTTCAGAGGAGGTCCAACATGGCCACTATCCAGATCATGTCCGTCGTCGGCACAGCCGTTCCCCAAGCCCTTCGCGAGCAAGGCTTGCTGGCCTGCTGGTACTTGATGAGCAACGGCGAGCCGGTCAGCGGCCCCCTGGCCTCCCGTGCCACCGCCCAGGCCATGGCCGAGCGCCTGCAGGCAGGCCGACTGCTCGCCTGAACCCGAATTTGTTGTGCGTTGCTCCTTACCCTCTCCCTTTATGCCCGCCTCTGGCGGGCTTTTTTTTTGGAATGGGTAACCGACATCGAAGGGGGTGCGAAAAACCGTTCCAGCATGAAGGTTTTTTCATTTCCACAGCGTGCAGCAACGAGCAATCGACAGCCGCCGAGCCATACTTCATCATGCAGCGCTTTCAGGGGGAAACCCTGCACAGCCAACGACATACCTACTTTTAGTGAGTCTCGACGTGAAAATTTCTCTGCCCATCGTCAGCCTGCTGCTGGCGCTCACCGCCACCGTCACCCTTCCGTCGACCGCTGCTGCACAATCCCCGGCCCAAACGCAACGCGACCCATCCAAGCTGCACCTGGCTTCCGGCAGTGCCTTGCTGATCGACCTGAATACCAACAAGGAGCTGTATTCCTACCACGCCGACCGGGTACGCCCGATCGCCTCGGTCACCAAGCTGATGACCGCCATGGTGGTGCTCGATGCCAAGCTACCGATGGACGAGATGCTGACCATGACCATCGCCAACAACCCGGAAATGAAAGGGGTGTACTCGCGCGTGCGCCTGGGCAGCGAACTCAACCGCCGCGAAACCCTGCTCATTACCCTGATGTCGTCGGAAAACCGCGCCGCCAACAGCCTGGCCAACCATTACCCAGGCGGCTACCCGGCCTTCATCAAGGCCATGAACGCCAAGGCCCGCGCCCTGGGCATGAGCCATACGCGCTACGTCGAACCGACTGGCCTGTCGACCCAGAACGTGTCCACCGCCCAGGACCTGGTCAAGCTGCTGGTGGCCGCGCGCAAGTACCCGCAGCTGGGCGAGCTGTCGAGCACTTCGGAGAAGACCGTGGCGTTCCGCAAGCCCAACTACACCCTGGGCTTTCGCAACACCGACCGCCTGGTTAACAAGAGCAACTGGGACATCGCGCTGACCAAGACGGGCTTCACCAACGAGGCCGGCCATTGCCTGGTGCTGCTGACGAAGATGGACAACCGCCCGGTGGCGATGGTGATCCTCGATGCGTTCGGCAAGTACACCCACTTTGCCGATGCCAGCCGCATTCGCCAGTGGCTGGAGACCGGCAGCGCCAAGCCGGCACCGGCAGCGGCCCTGCAATACAAGGCCGAACGTCAGAAGGGGGCGCTGGCGGCGGACTGACCGCAGCCGCGCAGCGTCTTTCAACCCAGGCCTCAGGCCTGGGTACTGACCATACCGCCAGCGCTGCTGCCGCCGGTCTTGCCCAGCGCTTCGAGCAATTGCGCGGTAGCCGCCTGGACCTGCCCATTGAGGGTGGCGATACTGGCCTGCTTGGCCGATACCAGGCTCAACTTGCTACCTTCGTCCATCTTGCTCGCCATCAACTTCGCCAGTTGCTTCTGCTCCTCGGCCAACTGCTTCTGCAGTTGCTTGATCAGTTCACGCAGCTGCTTGATGTGCGCCGGCTCGCCGCTACCGCCCTGATCGGTCTTCTTTGCTTCGCCGTTTTCGGCCAGGGTCGAGACATCGACCTTCAAACCGTCCTCGCGCTTGCGGGCATCGCCCTCCTGGACCTGCACCGTGGAAGGCGGCGATACGCTTGGCTGGGCGCTGACGCCATTGATACTGACGCTGGTGATTCCTATCATTTTCGTCTCCTGACGCGAGTGGCAAGCATGGGAATGCCCTCTGTGTCGACCTGCCCCGTGCATTCTTGAGCCCGCCAGTGGGCGATAAATTTCCCGCCTCCTCGCTCGTCCTCCTGATACCCGGGCCCTGCCCTGCAGCAGCCGCCCCCGTTCAGCCCGCAACGAGATGGCAATGACCAAGACCCGTTCCCGCAAAGCCCTGTACATCGGCCTGCCCCTGGCCCTGGCGATCGCCGTCGGCGCGGGCGTCGCCTACCTGCACTGGGGCAAGGACAGCGGCTATCCGCCGCGCATCGTCGAGCAGGCCAACCGGTTGCACGAGCACATGCTCTCGTTCGACAGCCACATCACCGTGCCCCTGACCTTCGGCAACCAGGACAACGAAGTCGACCGCGATGGCTTCGGCCAGTTCGACCTGGCCAAGGCAGGACGCGGCCGGCTGTCGGGCGCCGCACTGACCATCTTCGGCTGGCCGGAAATCTGGAACGGCGCCAATGCCCCGCACCGCCCGACCGCCGGTTTCGTCGACGAGGCCCGGCACCAGCAGGAGGTGCGCTACCAGATCATCCAGGGCATGGTGCGCGACTTCCCCAATCAGGTCGGCATCGCCTACAGCCCCGAGGACTTCCGCCGCCTGCACCGCGAAGGCAAGTTCGCCATTTTCATCAGCATGCTCAACGCCTACCCGCTGGGCCACGACCTGTCCCAGCTCGACCGCTGGACCGCGCGAGGCATGCGCATGTTCGGCTTCAGCTACACCGGCAACAACGACTGGGCCGACTCCTCTCGCCCATTGCCGTTCTTCAACGACACCGCCGACGCCCTCGACGGCCTCTCGCCGCTGGGCGAACAAGCCGTCAAAAGGCTGAACGAGCTGGGCGTGATCATCGATGTGTCGCAAATGTCGACCCTGGCCCTGCAGGATGTCGCCCGCCTCAGCCGCACGCCGATGGTCGCCTCGCATTCGGCGCCACGGGCGATGGTCGACATTCCGCGCAACCTCAGCGACAAGGAAATGAAGCTGATCAAGGACAGCGGCGGGGTGATCCAGGTGGTGGGCTTCGGCCAGTACCTCAAGCCGCTGAGCAAGCCTACCCTGGAAAAGCTCGAGGCCCTGCGCGCGCGCTTCGGCCTGCAACCCCTGCAAGGCCTGGCCAACGCGCTGATGCCGGGTGATGCGGTGATCGCCGCGTGGCCGGAGTCACGCTTCGGTGAATATGCCGGGCAGCTGTACGCGATTCTCGAAGAGGAGCCCAAGCCAGGGGTCGCCGCCCTGGTCGACGCCATCGACTACACCGTGCGCAAGGTCGGTATCGACCATGTCGGCATCAGCTCGGACTTCAACGACGGCGGAGGCCTGGAGGGCTGGAAGGATGTCGGCGAGATCCGCAATGTCACGGCTGAATTGCTCAGCCGTGGGTACAGCGAAACCGATATCGCCAAGCTATGGGCGGGGAATTTCCTGCGGGTGTGGGAGCAGGTGCAGAAAGCGGCCAAGCCCGTGGCTGCCGTAGCGCCCTGAAGGGCGCCACGGCATGCTCGTCAAAGGAAGGTGAACAGGTCCTTGGCCGGCAGGCGCGACTTGCCCAGCCCGGCGTTGAAGTCTTCCTCGCTGCGATAGCCCAGGCTCAGCAACACCACGCTGGTGAAGCCTTGCGCGCGCAGACCCAGTTCGGCATCCAGCGCCTTGGCATCGAAGCCTTCGATTGGCGTAGCGTCCAGGCCATGGGCCACGGCGCCGAGCAATGCGGTGCCCAGGGCCAGGTAGGTTTGCTTCTCCATCCAGTGTTGCAGGTCCTTCTGGTCGAAGCGGTGCAGGTTGACGTAGCTGCGGCGGCTCGCGTCCTGCCCGGCGCGGGCCTGTTCGTTATGGAAACGACCGTCGGCAGCTTCCTGGGCCAGCACCGCCTCGAGGTGTGCCTCGGTCATGTCGGTGCGGGCAGCGAACACGATCACGTGAGAGGCATTGAGGATCTTCGGAGTGTTGTAGGCGAAGGCCTCGGTGGCCTTGGCCAGGCGCGCCTTGCCTTCGTCGCTTTGGGCAACGATGAAGTGCCATGGCTGCGAGTTGACCGACGAGGGGCTGTGGCGCAGCTGCTCCAGCAGCGCGTCGATGGTTTCCTGGGGAATCTTGCGGCCCGCATCGTAGGCCTTGGTGGTGTAGCGGCGCTTGGCCAGGGTAACGGTATCCATCGAAACAGCTCCGATAAAAAGGGGGTTGATGGTGGCGTATCTTATCTTTCCCATGAAAAAGAAAAACCTGCACAATGCAGCAACACTTTCACGGTTGGAGTGAAAATGCTGCGTATCAGCGACCTGGAATTGTTCATCCGCTCCAGCGCCCTTGGCAGTTTTACGGCTGCCGCCCATGAAGCCAGCCTCTTGCCCGGCCAGGTGGCCGCAGCGATCAAGCGCCTGGAACGCGAGCTGGATGTGCGCCTGTTCGCCCGCACCACCCGCAGCCTGCGCCTGACCGCAGAGGGCGAGCTGTACCTGCCCACCGCCTACAGCGTACTGGAAACCCTGCGCCAGGGCCGCGACAGCCTGCACGCCAGCCAAAGCACCCTGCGCGGTATCCTGCAGGTTTCCGCGCCGTCGGACCTGGGGCGCAACCTGGTCATGCCCTGGCTGGTCGATTTCCGCCGCCAGCATCCGCAGTTGAACCTGCGTTTCTTCCTCTCCGACCAAATGGCCGACCTGTACCGCGACCCGGTGGACGTGGCCATCCGCTATGGCGGCGATGAGCGGGCCAACTACATCGCCCTGCCGCTGGCACCGCGCAACCGCCGCGTGCTGGTGGCCTCGCCCGACTACTTGGCGCGGCGCGGGCGGCCGCTGCACCCGGACGACCTTCGACAACACGACTGCCTGCTGTACCAGCAGAACGAACGCGCCTTCGACCGCTGGCAATTGGGCGAACACAGCGTGCAGGTCAGTGGCCCGCTGTTCTGCGACGATGCCGACGTGGTGCGGCGCTGGGCGCTGGCCGGCGAAGGCATCGCCTTCAAGTCGTGGCTGGATGTCAGCGCCAACGTCGCTGCGGGCGAGCTGGAGCTGCTGCTGCCGGACTTTCCCGGCGACCCGCGCCCAGTGACACTGGTGTGTCCGCATCGCAAGCAGCTGTCGCCTGCGGTGTCGCAGTTGCACCTGTGGTTGCGTGAGCGCTTCGAGCAGTTGTCGCCCGCCAGCGGCGACCAGGCTGCACATTCGTTCTAAACGCAAGGTCCGCTTCTCGGTTATGGTTGACTTTTCGCCACCTGTGCAAGCGCGCCCATGAGCAACTGGATCGACCTCAAGCAAGACGCCGACAGCGGCATCGAGTCGGTGCGCGCGCATTTTGTCGGGCACGCCTACGACCCCCACTGGCACGACGCCTTCCTGGTCGGCATCACCGAACAAGGCGTGCAGCAATTCCACTGTCGCCGCACTCGCCACCAGAGCACGCCGGGCCAGGTATTCCTGCTCGAGCCCGGCGATATCCACGACGGACAGGCCCCCACCGCCGAAGGCTTCACCTATTCGACCCTATACCTGGAGCCGACCTGGCTGGACAACCAGCTGCGCCAGCTGTTCGAGCATGCCCCCAGCGGCTGTCTGCCGGGCTTTGCCGATACCCTGATCGCCGACCAGGCCCTGGCCCAGGCCACCGCCCGCGCCTTCCAGGCCGTGCATGGCCAGGACCTGCGCATCGTGCGCCAGGCCGCCACCGACGACCTGCTGGCCTGCCTGACCCGCCACCTGCACTGGCGCCAGCGCCTGGACCCCGACCCACGCCTGCCGCTGACCGCCCAGCGAGCCCGCGACTACCTTCACGCCCACCTGAGCCAGGACATCGGCCTGGACGATGTGGCCAAGGCCTGCGGCGTCGACCGCTTTCGCCTGACCCGCGCCTTCAAGGCCGCGTTCGGCCTGGCCCCGCATGCCTACCTGATCCAGCTGCGCCTGAACCACGCCAGGCGCCTGCTCGCCCTTGGCCAGACGCCCGCCGAGGTGGCCAGCAGCCTGGGCTTCGCCGACCAGAGCCACCTGGGCCGCTGGTTTCGCCGCGCCTACCGGCTGACCCCGGCGGACTACCGCAAGCGCTGCTCAAACCTTCCAGACTGACACCCCGTCAGCGACGAGCATGGGGCATCGATTTTCCGGAGCCTCACGTCATGCCGAATTCGTTGTTGCCCTTCGTCCTGTTCGCCCTGGTAGCCAGTATCAGCCCCGGGCCGACCAACCTGTTGATCCTCGCCCAGGGTGCACGCCATGGCCTGCGGGCCAGCGTAGCGCCGATTCTTGCAGCCTGCGTGGCGGCTGCCGCGATCGTGCTGCTGGTCGGCCTGGGCCTGGCCGAAATGCTGCTGCGCCACCCCTTGGCGCAGCAGTTGATGAGCTGGGGCGGCGTGCTGTGGTTGAGCTGGCTGGCCTGGCAACTGCTGCGCGCCGCCCCAGCGCCGCTGCACGGCGAGGACGGCCAGCGCTTCGACGCGCTCAGCGCGGCCTCGTTGCAACTGATAAACCCCAAGGTATGGATGATGGCCGTGGCGGTGATCGGCGTCTTCGCCACGCCCGGCCTGCCGGTCTGGCAGCTGGCGCTGGTGTTCCTGGTGGTCGCCCTGCCCTGCATGACCGGCTGGGCCTTGCTGGGAGCAGCCAGCGCCCGCTGGTTGCAGTCGCCGCAGCGAGTACGCCGCTTCAACCAGTTGCTGGCCGGATTGCTACTGGTGTCGGCGTGGTCGACGGTACTGGCCTGACTACAGGGTACGGTCGACCAGGCGAATGCTGTTGCGCCCACCGCGCTTGGAGGCATACAGCGCCACATCACCCTGCTCGAGCAACGCCGCCAGGCTGGCAGGCGCCTGCTTGAACAGGCTGGCGCCGATACTCAAGGTCACCGCCTGGGGAGTGTGGAAGGCTTGCACGGTGTAGGCCTGGAACTGGTCGCGCAGGGTGTCGCCCAAATCCACTACCTGCTCGCTGGACGCCTCGCCCAACAAAATGACGAATTCATCGCCCCCCAGGCGTGCCGCCAGCGCACCGTCGGGCAGCGTGGCGCGGATCATATCGCTCAGCGCCACCAACAGGCGATCGCCCGCGGCGTGGCCGTGCAGGTCGTTGACCAACTTGAAGTTGTCGATGTCGATCAACAGCACGGCGCCTGGCCGCACAGGCGAGACGTTCTCCAGCAGCGCGTAGGCACGCGGCTCCAGAGCCCGGCGGTTGTACAGGGCAGTGAGCGGGTCGTGGGAGGCCAGCCGGGCGATGCGTTCTTCGCGCCGGTAGCGCTCGCAACCGGTCATCGACAAGGCAATCAGCATGGTCGCCATGGCGCCCTCGACCAGCGATATCTGGATGATTTCGCCGCGGAACTCGGTCAGGTCGATCAAGGTGCCCGGCACCAGCGCCGGGACCATCTTGGCCAGGTAGAACAGGCCATGCACCAGCATCACATAGCGCAACTGCACAGCGCCCACGCTTAGCGAATCGCCGTGGGGCCGAAGCAGGAAGCTGGCACGCAGCGACAGCACGGCCACCGCCAGTGAGTTGGCCACTAGCATGATCTTCGACCACAGCGGCCCTTCCGGCAGCAGCAGGAGCCCCGCCCAGGCCACGAAAATCAGGTACCAGGCGCGCGACAGGCGCGTTTCGGTAAAGCGCGCCACCCCCAGCAGGAAGCAGAAATGCGCGACCACCAGCAGCCCGTTGGCAAACCAGATACCCACCAGCAGCAGGCCATGCATACGGAGCAAAGCGAGCGTCGAGCCCACGGTGATGGTGGCGAACCCGGCGCTCCAGTACAGCAGCGAAGGTTCACGGATGCTGCGCCACTCGATCGCCAGGTACAGCGAGGCAGCGGCTGCAAGGGCAACCGTGAGGGTGAGCATCGTGGGTGGATCGAGCGCCATAAAGCAAAAAGCCTGCATTGCGAAAAAACGTGATTGTATGCGTTCGGCAATGTTTACGCAGGGGCTGATACGGCCCGTCGCAGGCTGTTTGTCGGCCAGGTCAAAGGCCATAGCCACTTCGCGGTCATTAAGACTCACCAAGATGTCATAAGGACTGCAAAAAATCGTAGTCAGTATGACCATGACGAGCCGTAACCCCAGGATTTCAGGGCGCTCGATGTTGGCACACATCCTGAAACCGTTGCTCGTACCCTCCCTACAGAGAACAGTCCCATGAGCGAATTCACCCAACGCCTTGCCGTCGTCACCGGCGCCAGTTCCGGCATCGGCCTGGCCTTGACCGAAACCCTGCTGGAACGCGGCGCCACAGTCCTGGCCATGGCCCGTCGGCTGCAGGCACCGGAGCACTTGCGGGCGCGCTTTGGCGACCGGCTGCACTGGCAGGCCGGTGATGTCACCCGCCAGGAAGACCTCGCGGCCCTCGCCACCCGCGCCGCGACCCTAGGCCCAGTCGAGCTGCTGGTGCCCAACGCCGGTATCGCACAACTGGCCGACGGTCTCGACGACGAGGCCTTCGCCCGGCAATGGGCGGTCAATGGTGCCGCTGCCCTGGCCACCTTCGCCAACCTCAGCGGGCAGATGGGCAAGCAGGCGGCGGTGGTCTTCATCGGCACTTTCCTGACCCAGGTGACTTTCCCGGGCCTGGCCGCCTATATCGCGTCGAAATCGGCGCTGATCGCCCAAGCCCGGACCTTGGCGGTGGAGTGGGCGGCGAAAGGTGTACGCATCAACGTTGTCTCGCCCGGCCCGACCGACACCCCGATCTGGCCTTCCCTGGGGCTGGCGGACGAGCAGATTCGCGCGGTGGCCGAGACCGTCAACCAGCGTCTGCTCGATGGCAGTTTCCTCAGCGCCACGCAGGTGGCCGAGGCGATCGCCTTCCTGTTGTCGCCGCGGGCCAGCGGTATCTATGGACAGGAGCTGATCGTCGACAAGGGTTACGGTTTGCGTTGACCTCAAGGCCTCTGCGCGAGCTTGCTCGCGAAGAGGCCGCTACTGTAGACACGCCAGCCCGCTCACTGCCCCGACAGAAAACTCACCAACTGCCGCCCATGGGAACTCAACCCCTCCCAACTGCGAAAACAAATGCGCAACTCAAGGTTGGCCCAGCGCTCTTCCAGCACTACCCGCCGTACCGCCAGCTCCTGCTGCGCGCGCAACGCGGCGGTCTCCGGCATGACCGCAACGCCCGCGCGCTGCGCCACCAGCTGCGCGATGGCCTCGAAGCTGGGCGCCCGCACACGCACCTTCATCGGCATTGCCAAGCTCATCGCCAGCTCCTCGACGAACCGCTGCATGGCCCGCTCGGCCGGCAGGCAGACGAACGCATGCCCCAAGGCATCGACCAGGTGCAATTGCTCGCGCCCGGCCAAGGGGTGATCGGCCGCCACCAGCAACACCAGGCGTTCGGTACGAAACGGCAATGACACCAGGCCATCGTTGACCCAGTGGCCATCGAACACGCCGATCTCGCACTCCCCGGCCAGCACCACGCGCAGCACATCCACGCTCTTGTGCTCGACCAGTTGCAGGTCAAGCTCAGGGTAGTCCGCCAGGAAAGGCCCCAGCACCGTGGGCAGCAGGGTGCTGTTGGTCACCGTGGACGCTGCCAGCCCCAGGTTGATACGGCGTTGCCCAGCCAGTTCCTTGAGCGTGTCATCGAGCTTGCGCGCCTCGCCCAGCACACCACGGGCCGCCTCCAGCACCAGGCGCCCGGCGGGGGTCAGTTGCATGCCATCGGCGCGGCGGGTGAACAGTGTCAGGCCACTGCGCTGCTCGAACAGCCGCAGCCGGGTGCTGGCCGCCGACACAGCCACCGGAAAGCTCGCCGCCGCCTTGCTCAGGCTGCCAGTGCTTGCAACGGCGGTGATCAATCGCAAGTCGGCAAGGTCGAAATGCATGGTCTTCTCCAAAAGCGAACGCCATGTTTCAGAAAAAGCGATTCTAACGTAGCCCGTGTTCTGTTCAGAATAACCCTTGTCTTATTCTGTTACGGACTCCCCATGAACCGCCTGCGCGCCTCCCTCCACCGCCAATTGCAGAACGGCAGCCTGTATGCCGTCCTGGCCGCCTTGGGCTTCAGCTTCAAGGCTATCTTCGTCAAGCTTTCCTACGCGGCCGGCCCCGTAGATGCTGTCAGCCTACTGGCCATGCGCATGGGCCTGTCGCTGCCGCTGTTCGCCTGGCTGGTATGGGCCAGCCGCCGCGAGGCCAACTCCCCGCTGACCCCATTCGACCTGCTGCGCGCCGCACTGCTGGGGTTGCTGGGCTACTACCTGTCGAGCCTGTTCGACTTCTACGGCTTGCAGTACATCAGTGCGGGGCTGGAGCGGATGATCTTGTTCACCTACCCCACCCTGGTACTGATTTTCCAGGCCATCGCCCTGCGCGAACGCCCCACCGCGCGCACATTACTGGCCATGGGCCTGTGCTACCTGGGCCTGGGCATCGCCTTCGTGCACGACCTGGGCAACACCGGCGCCAGCCAGCAGGTGCTGGTCGGCTCGCTGTGGGTATTCGCCAGCGCCGTCACCTATGCACTGTTCTATTCCGGCACCGGCATGATGCTCAAGCGCATGGGCGGCATGCGCCTGGCCGGGCTGTGCGGCGTGTTCTCGTCGCTGATGGTGCTGGGGCATTTCCTGCTGGTGGCGGACATCGAACAGCTGTGGCAATTGCCGACGACGGTCTGGAGCTACGCCGCCATGATGGCACTGTTCTCTACGGTATTGCCGATCTACTGGGTAGCGCTGGCGATCCAGCGGCTGGGGCCGACCCAAACCGCTGCGGTAGGCAACCTGGGGCCGGTGCTGACCCTGCTGGCCTCGTGGGCGATTCTCAGCGAGGCGATTTCGGCCTATCAGCTCGCCGGGCTGGCACTGGTGATGCTGGGCGTTGCACGGCTCAAGCCTGCCAAGAAGGCGCAAGCGGCCAAGCAAGCGGCTGTCTGACGCGGCCGGCGCTATCGTCTTTCCAGCGCCGCCAGGCTAGTCTGCTCGGCCACTGAGTGCTGTTTGCGAGATTCGACCATGGACCGTATCGATACCCTGCGTCTGTTGCTGGATGTGGCCGATAGCGGCAGCTTTTCGGCGGTGGCCCGCGCGCGGTCCATCGCCACCTCCACGGTCGCCCTGGCCATCACGCAGCTGGAAGATGAGTTCGCCACGCGGTTGTTGATCCGCTCCACGCGCAAGTTGACCTTCACCCACGAGGGCGAAACGCTGCTGCAGGACGCCCGCCGTATCGTCGCGGAATGGGATGCGGCCATCTACAGCTTGCGCGACAACGGCCCGTTGACCGGCCCGCTGCGGGTGACCGCCACCAACGATTTTGGCCGGGTCCATGTCCGCCCGTTGCTCGACGCCTTCCAGCAGCAACACCCCGGCGTGCACATCACCTTGCTGCTGAACGATGGCGCGCTCGACCTCATTGAAAACCACATCGACCTGGCGATTCGCAGCGGCCCACTGCCGGACTCGACCCTGCGCGCGCGGCGGCTGATCCAGGGCCCGAGGCTGGTGTGTGCGTCGCCCGAGTACTGGCGGCGCGCAGGTAAACCCAAGCACCCGCGCGACCTCGCGGCGCACAACTGCATCATCCTCGCGCGTCCGGGCGCGCCGATATCCACCTGGCCGTTTCGCGAAGGCGAAAAGCAGTTCAGTGTGAAAGTGCACGGCGATCGATCGGTCAGTGACGGTGACATGATTCGCCAATGGGGTATCGAGGGCCGTGGCGTGATCCTCAAGAACTACTGGGACATAGAGGCCGACCTGCACACCAAGCGCCTCGAGGCAGTGCTGGAAGACTTTACCGATGCGCCTGTCGACCTCTACGCCGTCACCCCCGCTGGCGGCGCGACCAGCCGAAGGCTCAACGCACTGGTCGATTTCATCGTCGAGGGCCTGGCGTTGAAACGCGGCGGCTGAGCGACATTACCTTTGAAAATCGAAAGGTAATTTCGAAATTCAGCCGATTGTTTGTAATTCCACGCGAACTCATAGTTTGGCGACACAACGTGAGGAGTCGCCATGAACATAGATTTCAAAGGCCGCCGTGTGCTGGTCAGCGCATCGACTGCCGGCATCGGCTTTGCGACCGCGCAGGGTTTCCTGAGCGCAGGTGCCCATGTAGTCGTCAACGGACGCAGTGAGAAAAGCGTCGAACACGCCATCGAGCAGTTGCGGCCAACCGGCTCGAACGTTATCGGCTTCGTCGGCGACCTCGGTACCGCCGCCGGATGCTCGAAGTTGATCGCCGAGCACCCGCACTTCGATATCGTGGTGAACAATTTGGGCATCTATAACCCGCAGGACTTCTTCGACACACCTGACGAAGAATGGGAGCGCTTCTTCCAGACCAACGTGATGTCCGGCGTCAGGCTCTCCAGGGCCTACGCAGAGGGCATGGTGGAAAAAGGCTGGGGACGCATCGTGTTCATTTCCTCGGAGTCGGCGGTCAACATTCCCGCCGACATGATCCACTACGGCTTTACCAAGACCGCCCAACTCGCCATCTCCCGCGGCCTCGCCAAGCGGCTGGCCGGAACCGGTGTGACGGTCAACTCGGTCCTGCCCGGCCCTACGCTTTCCGAAGGCGTGGTGCGGTTGTTGACCGAGGGCGAAGAGAGCGCAGGTGAGAATATCGAGGTGGTCGCGACGGACTTCGTCACCCAGCATCGCGGGTCGTCGATCATTCGCCGCGCCGCCACGGTCGATGAAGTTGCCAACATGATCCTCTACGTCAGCTCGCCTCAGGCATCGGCAACCACCGGCGCTGCCCTGCGCGTCGACGGTGGCGTGGTCGACAGCATCTATTGATCAGCTTCGCCGCCCCTCGGCCTACTGCGGCCGGGCGGCGGCCCTTCCCAGGAAATCTCCATGAGCAATGCCATCAGCAGTGCCATCCGCGCACGCCGTACAACTGTGCTGTTCGACCAGGATCGTGAGGTTACCGACGACCAGGTCAGCGAACTGATCGAGCTCGCCACCCGCGCGCCTACGGCCTTCAACCTCCAGAACTGGCGGTTCATCGCTGTGCGTAGTGCGCAAGCAAAAGCCCGGTTGCGCGCCGTGGCGTGGGATCAGGCAAAGATCAGCGAGGCGCCGGTTACCTTCATCATCGTTGGCCAACTGGCGGATGAGAAAACCCTGCCGGAGCGGCTCAAGCCCGCCGTAGACGCGGGCTTCATGCCGCCGGCGATGGTCGATGGCTGGGTGGCGGGCGCGGGCAGCCTCTATGCGGGCCAGCCTTGGCGGCAGCGTGACGAGGCCGTGCGCTCGGCATCCTTTGCCGCTGCGACGCTGTTCTATGCGGCGCACGAAATGGGGCTGGGGTCGGGGCCGATGATCGGGTTCGATCCAGAGGCTGTGGCACGGGCATTCGGGCTTGCTGAAGACGAGGTGCCCGTGGTGCTGGTGGCGGTGGGTTACGGCACGCCCGACAACTGGCCACAAAAGCCGCGGCGGCCGCTGTCGGACGTTTTCAGCGTCGTCTAGGACGATACGAACCCAAGGGCCGCAGCACGGCCCTGGGCACAAGGCTCAACTGGCTGTAGCCAACCTCGACATCGGCGCCACCTTCGCCCGGGTGCGGTCATGCTCGTACAACGACGCTGCAATCTCATCCGCGCGAATCGGCAGGATCGACAGCAAGGTATCGCTCAGGCCATGGCTGGCCTGGCTGAAGCCCTGCATGTACAGCCCGGCCTTGCAACGCTCGTCGGTAAGCAGGCGGTAGTCGCGGTCCACCTCGAAGTCCTGCAGGTACTCCTGCACCGGCGCCAGCAGCTCACGGTGCGACTGGCGCTCGTAACCGGTCGCCAGCACCACCGCATCGTAGCCCAGCACACGAGCCTCGCCGCTGGCGGTGTGACGCATGCTCAACTGCACGCCCTGGGCAGTCGACGTGGCCTGCTCGACGTTGACCAGGGTGTGGAAGGCATGCCGAGACACGCCGGAGACTTTCTGGCGGTAGAAAATTCCATAGATGCGCTCGATCAGGTCCAGGTCCACCACCGAGTAGTTGGTGTTGTGGTACTCGTTGACCAGACGCTCACGCTCGCCCACCGGCTGCTGGAACACCAGGTCGGTGAATTCCGGCGAGAACACTTCGTTGACGAACGGGCTGTCGTCGGCCGGTTTCAGCGCAGAACCCCGGATGATCCAGTCCACCTGTACCGAAGGGTAGCTGTCGTTGAGGTCGATGAACGCCTCGGCCGCACTCTGCCCGCCGCCAATGATGGCGATACGCATCGGCTTGCCGTCGACACACGGCTGCTTGGCCATGCGCGCCAGGTACTGGGAATGGTGGAACACCCGTGGATCGTCCTTGAAGCCTGCGAAAATCGCCGGAATGCGCGGTGTACCGCCGGGGCTTACCACCACCGAACGGCTGGTACGGGCCAATTCCATGCCCTGGGCATCACGGGAAATCACCCGCAGTGCCTCCACCTGCTGGTTGACCAGCACCGGCTCCACCCGCAGCACCTCCTCGCCGTAGCGGCTCTGGCTCTGGAAGTGCGAAGCCACCCAGCGCAGGTAGTCGTTGAACTCCATGCGGCACGGGTAAAAGGTGCCCAGGTTTATGAAGTCCACCAGGCGGCCGTGCTGCTTGAGGTAGTTCACGAACGAATAGGGGCTGGTGGGGTTGCGCAGGGTCACCAGGTCCTTGAGGAAGGAAATCTGCAGCTCGCTCTGGGTCACCAGGGTATTGCCGTGCCAGCGATAGTCGGCCTGTTTGTCGATGAACAGCGCATCCAGCGCCCCTTGGGCCTGACCGCGCTCTTGCAGGGCGATGGCCAGTGCCAGGTTCGACGGGCCGAAGCCGATACCGATCAGGTCGTGAACGACCGTCGATGCAAGTGCCTGCGTCATATCCAGTGTCCTCTAGATAACCCCCGGTGCGGGGAAGAAGAAAATGACCCTGTCGGCCATTGGCGAGGCAGCAGGTCGTCTGTTGACTTGAACGAGGACAATGAACGGAAATTTAACCGGGTTTCATCCAGCCCGCCTCCTCCGCCAGCACCGGGCGCCCCGCTAAATTTCGGGGCCCGCCGCTCGTTCACCCGAGACAGCAGCGAACCCAGAGATGGCAATGACACGACCACGTTGGAACAAGACCCTGCGTTTCGGCCTGCCGGCGCTGCTGGCACTGGCTGCAGGTGCCAGCGCACTGGCCTGGAACGCGTTCTACCGCGACAACCCCGGCTACAGCTACGCGGTGATCCGCCAGGCCAACGACCTGCAGGCACACTTGCTGACCTTCGATGGCCATATCAGTATCCCGCCCACCCTGGGCAGCCCTGACAACCCCTTCGCCGCAGACAGCCACGGCCAGTTCGACCTGCCCAAGCTGCAGCGCGGCGGCCTCAGCGGCGCCGCCCTGAGCGTGTTCGGCTGGCCGCCGATCTGGGAAGGGGAAGGCGCACCGCACCGCCCCACCGCCGACTTCGTCGAGCAGGCCCGCCGGCAACAGGAAACCCGCTACCGGGTCATCACCGACATCGTCCGCGACCACCCCGACCGCGCCGCCATCGCCTATAGCCCCGAGGACATGCGGCGTCTGCAAGGCGAAGGGAAGTTCGCAATCTTCATCAGCCTGCTCAACGCCTACCCCCTGGGCACCGACCTCGACCAGCTCGACCTGTGGGCCGCCCGCGGCATGCGCATGTTCGGCTTCAACTACGTGGGTAACAATGCCTGGGCCGACTCGTCGCGCCCCATGCCGTTCTTCCATGACCGCGCCGACGCCCTAGGCGGGCTGTCGCCCCTGGGCCGCGACGCCGTGCGCCGGCTCAACGCGCTGGGCGTGATCATCGATGTGTCGCAGATGTCCGACCTGGCCCTGCAACAAGTGGCCGAACTCAGTCGCGCCCCGCTGGTAGCTTCGCATTCCGGCCCCAGGGCGCTGGTGGACATCCCGCGCAACCTCAGCGACGACGGCATGCGCCTAGTGGCGAAAAGCGGCGGCGTGGTGATGATTCCCGCCTATGGCGACTACCTGCGCCCCATCAGCCAGGCCACCCGCGAACGGCTCCAAGCCCTGCGCCAGCGCTTCGAGTTGCCGCCACTGCCCAACCAGGCCTGGGCACTGATGCCGGGCGACCCGGTCATTGCAAGCTGGCCCGAGCAGCGCTTCGGCGAGTACGCCACGGCCCTCTACGAGATCCTTGCCGAAGAGCCCAAGGCCACCCTGCAAGACTTCGGCAAGGCCATCGACCACGCCGTCGAGACCGTCGGCATCGACCATGTGGGCATCAGCTCCGACTTCAACGACGGCGGCGGCCTGCACGGTTTCGAAGACGTCAGCCAGGTGCGCAACGTCAGCGCCGAACTGCTGGCCCGCGGCTATTCCGAAGCCGACATCGCCAAGCTCTGGGGTGGCAATTTCCTCCGGGCCTGGGCGCAGGTGCGGCAATCCTCACAAACCCTTGGCGCGCGTTGATGCCGCCCTTCGTCGAAGCCTACCCATGACCGACCGCAGAACCTTCCTGAAACAGGCTGGCGTGTTCGCCGCCGCCCTGCCGTTGACCGGCCACCTGGGCGAGGCCCTGGCCAGCCCCCCCGAACCTGCCCGCGGCGACAAGTGGCAGCAGCTGCGCCAGTTGTTCGACCAGGACCCGGCCTATATCCATTTCGCCAACTTCCTGGTCACCTCGCACCCGCGCCCGGTCGCCGAAGCCATTGCCCGCCATCGCGCCCATCTGGACCGTAACCCGGGCCTGGCCATGGACTGGGACCGAGAGGAAACCTGGCAGAACGAGGCCCGCGTGCGCGAGTGGGCCGGCCGCTACCTCAACGCCCGACCGGCGCAGATCGCCCTGACCGGCAGCACCACCGAAGGCCTGTCGCTGATCTTCGGCGGCATCAAGGTGCGCCCGGACCAGGAAATGCTCATCACCCGCCACGAGCACTATTCCACCCACCACGTGCTGAACTTCCGCGCCGAGCGCGAAGGCACCCAGGTACGCCGCATCGAGCTGTTCAAGGCGCCGCACAGCGTGTCCAAGGATGAAATCCTCGGCAACATCGCCGCCAGTCTCCGCGACAACACCCGTGTGCTGGGCATGACCTGGGTGCATTCGGGCAGCGGGGTGAAACTGCCGGTCGGCGAGATCGGGCAGTTGCTCGCCGAGCGCAACCGCAACCGCGACGAGAAGGACCGCATCCTCTACGTCATCGACGGGGTGCACGGCTTCGGCGTGGAGAACCTCGACTTCCCGTCCATGCACTGCGACTACTTCATCGCCGGCACCCACAAGTGGCTGTTCGGCCCGCGTGGCACCGGCATCGTCTGCGCCCGCTCCGAGCAGCTCACCGACATCAACCCACTGGTGCCGACCTTCTCCCAGGACACCGACTTCGCCACCAGCCTGTCGCCAGGCGGCTACCACGCCTTCGAGCACCGCTGGGCGCTGGACGAGGCTTTCAAGCTGCACCTGGGGCTAGGCAAGGCCGATGTGCAAGCACGCATCCACCAACTCAATGCCGTGCTGCGCCAGCGCTTGCAGGCGATGCCTGGGATCGAACTGGTCACCCCGAGCGCGCCCGAGCTGTCGTCGGGCTTCAGCTTCTTCCGGGTCGAGGGCCGCGAGGCCGACAAGGTTGCCGCCCACCTGCTGCAACAGCGCGTAGTGCTCGATGCGGTCAACCGCGACGCGGGCCCCGTGGTGCGTGTCGCACCCGGCCTGCTCAACGACGAAGCCGAGATCGAGCGCTTCATGACCCTGCTGGCCAAGGCCGTCTAACGCCCCTTTTCACCTTCTGGAACCGAGAGACACATGACCGCAGCCCTCAGCAAACCCATCACCGGCGTCGCCTTCGGCGCGCTGCTCTGTGCCCTGGCCCCCGCCACCCTGGCAGCGACCCCGAAGGCCGGGGACGTGTTCACCGACTGCAAGCCTGACTGCCCGGAAATGGTGGTGCTGCCAGCCGGGACCTTCACCATGGGCACCCCCGAGGACGAACAAGGCCGCGAGGAAGACGAAGGCCCGCAGCACCCGGTGACCTTTGCCAAGCCCTTCGCCGTCAGCCGCTTTCAGGTGCTCAACGGCCAGTGGCAGGCCTACCTGAAGGACACCGGCTTCCAGATGCCCAGCGGCGACGACCGCCCGGGACGCGAGTGCATCGCCGGCGTGCCGCGCTACAGCGAGACCAAGGAATACAAGAGCCGTGATGCGGCGCGCTACCCGGCGGTGTGCATGAACTACCACGAGGCCGAGGCCTATGCCGCCTGGCTTTCGAAGAAGACCGGCAAGCACTACCGCCTGCTCAGCGAGGCCGAGCGCGAGTATGCCGCGCGCGGCGGCAGCGTCGGCCCGCAGCCGTTTCCACGGGATGAAGGCAAGGCCTACAGCATCGCCGGGCACGCCAACACCTATGGGCCAGAGGACGGTTTCAGCTACATCGCCCCGGCAGGCAGCTATGCGCCCAATGCCTTCGGCATCCATGACGCCCATGGCAACGTCTACGAATGGACCGCCGACTGCCAGAACGACAGCTACGTGGGTGCGCCCGACGATGGCAGTGCCTGGAAGGCTGGCGACTGCGTGGTGCGGATGATCCGCGGCAACGACTGGACCGAGGCGCCGATCTTCTCGCGCTCGGGCAACCGCAACTACCGCAACCCCGAGCGCCGTGGCGACTGGTTGGGGTTCCGCGTGGTGCGTGAGTTGTGACCCCATGACCGCGTTGCATGGCCAGGGCTTCGCCCTGGTTCGCGGGTAAACCCGCTCCCACAGGTTCTGCGCTGCACCAGAGGGCGCCGGGGTACCTGTGGGAGCGGGTTTACCCGCGAACACCGGCGCAGCCGGTGCCAGGCCCCGCTAAATCCCGAGATTGCCAACTCGTCTCCCCTGACACGCCAGCCGAAAAACCGTCGGCCCTCAAACCCGTTGCGAACGAGGTAGTTCCATGACCGCAGCATCGCGCAGCGCCACCCGCGAACTCTTGAGCCTGCTCAAGCCCTATCGCCTGCTGGTGGCTTCCTCCATCGTCCTCGGCATCCTCGGCGGCCTCGCCGTCACGGCCCTGCTCGCCACCGTCAACCAAGGCCTGCACAAAGGCGACGGCCTGGGTCAAGGCGTAGTGCTGGCCTTCGTCAGCCTGTGCGTGCTGGCACTGGTCAGCAGCATCGCCGCCGACCTCGGCACCAACTACGTCGGCCAGCACGTGATCGCCCGCCTGCGCAAGGACCTCGGCGCCAAGGTACTGTCGGCGCCGATCGACCAGATCGAGCGCTACCGCACCCATCGCCTGATCCCGGTACTGACGCACGACGTCGACACCATCAGCGACTTCGCCTTCTCCTTCGCCCCCCTGGCCATCTCGCTGACCGTGGTGCTCGGCTGCCTCGGCTACCTGGCCAGCCTCTCACTGCCGATCTTCGCCCTCACCCTGGTGGCAATCGGCATCGGCTCGGTGATCCAGTACATCGCCCAACGCAAGGGCGTAAACGGCTTCCTCGCCGCCCGCGAAGCCGAGGACGAGCTGCAAAAGCATTACCAGGCCATTTCCGAAGGCGCCAAGGAACTGCGCATCCATCGCCCACGCCGCCACACCATGCTTACCCGCAACATCCAAGGCACCGCCGACCGTATCCGCGACACCAACGTGCGCGCCATCACCCTCTACGTGGTCGCCAAGAGCCTGGGCTCGATGCTGTTCTTCGTGGTCATCGGCCTGGCGCTGACGATGCAGTCACTGTGGCCGGCCAACGACCCGGCGGTAACCAGCGGTTTCGTGCTGGTGCTGCTGTACATGAAAGGCCCGCTGGAAAACCTGATCGGCAACCTGCCGATCATCAGCCGCGCGCAAATCGCCTTGCGCCGCATCGCCGACCTGGCCGAGCGCTTCTCCTCGCCCGAGCCACACCTGCTGCTCAGCGCCGACGAAACGCCGCGCCCGCCGCTCGAGCGCCTGGAGTTGCGCAACGTGCAATACCGCTTCCCGGCCGTCGAAGGCAGCGAGCCGTTCACCCTGGGCCCGGTCAACCTCAGCATCGCTCCCGGCGAGATCCTGTTCATTGCCGGCGAAAACGGCTCGGGCAAGACCACCCTGATCAAGCTGCTGCTGGGCCTGTACGCGCCGCACCAGGGCCAGGTGCTGGTCAATGGCAAGGCCATCGACTCACAGACCCTGGACGACTACCGCCAGCACTTCACCACCATCTTCGCCGACTACTTCCTGTTCGAAGACCTGATCGCCGATGGCCGCAGCCTGCCCGCCGATGCCGGGCAATACCTGGAGCGCCTGGAAATCGCCCACAAGGTCAGCGTTCGCGACGGCGCCTTCACCACCACCGACCTGTCCACCGGCCAGCGCAAGCGCCTGGCCCTGGTCAACGCCTGGCTGGACGAACGCCCGGTGCTGGTGTTCGACGAATGGGCCGCCGACCAGGACCCGGCCTTCCGCCGCGTGTTCTACACCGAGTTGCTGCCAGACCTCAAACGCCTGGGCAAGACCATCATCGTGATCTCCCACGACGACCGCTATTTCGACATCGCCGACCACTTGGTCCGCATGCAGGCCGGCAAGGTCGTCGAGGAACCCGCCCTGGCCTGAACCACAGGCGGCGAACGCCCGTCGTTCGCCGCCTGCACCGGTCACACAGCGGTAAATCCGCCCCCTGCTTCTTCGTCTTCCTTCGGACAGCACAATTCCTCTGCCGATGGCGACGAAACCGATGACGACTCCACAGCTTCCCCTTTCCGACGACGATCTGCTGGCCCTGTTGATGGCCGACGAACACGGTGCGCCGGAAGCCATCGCGGCCAAGGCTGGCCACACGCCGCAGCCTTTGTCCTTCGCCCAGCAGCGCCTGTGGTTCCTGCAACAGTTCGCCCCGCACAGCTCGGCCTACAACCTGCCCCGCGCCCTGCTGCTCGAGGGCCCGCTCGATGCCGAGCGCCTGCAACACGCCCTGCAACAAGTGGTCGAACGCCACGACATCCTGCGTACCCGCTTCGCGGACATCGACGGCCAGCCGCGCCAGGTCGTCGACAGCGCCGCCCGCCTGGGCCTGCAACGCCAGGACCTGACTTCCCTGGATAGCACGGCTCGCGAGCAACGCCTGCAACAGCTGATGCTCAGCGAGGCCGGCACGCCGTTCGAGCTGGGCCAGGCGCCGCTGATCCGCGCCAGCCTGATCGACCTGGGCGAGCAACGCCACGTGCTGTTGCTGAACATGCACCACATCGTTTCCGACGCCTGGTCCAACCCGATCCTCATGCAGGACCTGGCCTGCGCCTACCAGGGCCAGCCGCTGTCACGCCCGGCCATCCAGTACCTCGACTACGCCCGCTGGCAGCGTGAGGACTACCCGGCCACCGCGCGCCACGACGAGGCTGCGCGCTACTGGCAGGGCTACCTGGGCGATACCATCACTGCGCTGCTACTGCCTGCCGACCATCCGCGCGACGATGCCCGCGTGCCCCTTGCCGCCACCTTCGACCTGCGCCTGCCAGCGCCCCAGGTCGAGCGCCTGAATAGCTTCTGCCAGGCCCACGGCCTGACGCCGTTCAGCGTGCTGCTGGGCGCCTGGCAACTGTTGCTGGGCCGTCATGCCGGCCAGGACGACTTCACCGTCGGCGTGCCCAACGCCAGCCGCAACCAGGCGCAGACCCAGGAGCTGGTCGGCTACTTCGTCAGCAGCCAGATCTACCGCGCTCGGCTCGACCCCTGCCAGCCCGCCCTTGCCTTCCTCCAGGGCCTGCGCCAGCACGCCCTGGCCGCGCTGGAGCATGCCGACCACCCAGTGGAGATGATCCTCGAAGCGCTGCAACTGCAGCGCAGCACCCAGGCCAACCCGCTGTTCCAGACCTTGTTCAACTGGCGCGTGGCGGATGCCGAGCAAGGCCCGCTGCGCTTCGCCGACCTGGCCCTGGACTTCCTGCCTCTGGGTCAGCAGCAGGCCAAGTTCGACCTGTCGCTGGACGTGGCCTACCGCCAACGCAGCATCGAAGCACGTTTCGAGTACGACGCCACGCTGTTCGAAGCGCCCCGTATCGCCCAGTTTGCCTGCCACTGGTCCAACCTGCTCGACGCCCTGCTCGGCAATCCGCACCAGGCCCTGGGCGAGCTGGAGATGCTCACCGGGCAGGAACAGCAAGCGCTGTTGCAAGCCCACCCACACGTCGCCCCCCCAAGACAGCGCCATGTCCACCAGCAAATCGCCGACCAGGCCGCACGCACGCCCGAATGCATCGCCGCAAGCTGCGCCGGGAAGCAGCTGAGCTACGCTGAGCTGGAGCGCCAGGCCAACCAACTGGCCCACCGTCTGATCGAGCTGGGCGTCGGCCCCGATGTGTTCGTCGGCGTGGCTTTGGAGCGCAGCGTCGAACTGGTGGTCGGCCTGCTGGCGATTCTCAAGGCCGGCGGCGCCTACCTGCCGCTGGACCCGGCCTACCCACGCGAACGCCTGGACTACATGATGCGCGACAGCGGCATCGCCCTGGTGCTGCTGCAACCGTCCCAGGCCGCCAGCTTCACCGTGCCGCAAGGCGTGCGGGCCGTGGCCGTGGAAAACCTCGCGCACTACAGCGCCGAGGCACCCCAGGTGGTCGTCGACCCCGAGCACCTGGCCTACATGATCTACACCTCCGGCTCCACCGGGCAGCCCAAGGGCGTGCAGGTGCGCCATGGCGCACTGGCCAACCACATGGCCTGGATGCAGGACGAACTGCGCCTGCACGCCCACGACCGGGTGCTTCAGAAAACCGCGTTCAGCTTCGACGCCTCGGTCTGGGAGTTCTGGCTGCCGTTGCAAAATGGTGCCCAGCTGGTACTGGCCAGCCCCGCGCTGAGCCAGGACCTGTCGCTGCTATGGCAGCAAGTGCAGGCCGAAAAAATCAGCGTGCTGCAAATGGCCCCTTCGCTGCTGCAAGCCCTGTTGCCCCAGGCCGACCCCACACAACTGGCCAGCCTGCGCCTGCTGCTGCTCGGCGGGGAAGCCCTGGGCGCAGCCTTGGTCAGCCAATTGCAGGCGCTGTTCGACGGCCGCATCGTCAACCTCTACGGCCCCACCGAAGCCACCATCGACACCAGTCACTTCAGCGTGACCGGCGCCCTCGACAGCGCCATCGCGCCCATCGGCCGACCGATCGACAACGTGCGCGCGCTGGTACTCGACGGCCAGTTGCAGCCGTGCCCGGCCGGCACCCCCGGCGAGCTGTACATTGGCGGCGCGGGCCTTGCCCGTGGCTACCATCAGCGCCCGGCGCTGACTGCCGAGCGCTTCGTGCCCAACCCGTTTGCCGCCGATGGCTCGCGTCTGTACCGCAGTGGCGACCTCACTCGCCGCGCTACCGACGGCACGCTCGAGTACCTGAGCCGCATCGACCACCAGGTAAAGATACGCGGGCTGCGCATCGAGCTGGGCGAAATCGAAAGCCAGTTGCTGTCCCTGCCCGGCATCCGCGAGGCCGCCGTGCTGGCCCAGGACACCGCCCATGGCCGCCAGCTGGTCGCCTACCTGGCACCGCGCCAGGCCCAGGACACCGCCACGCTGCGCCAGGCCCTGCAACAGGTGCTGCCGGACTACATGGTGCCCGCCCTCTACCTGTTCCTCGACAGGCTGCCGCTGACCCCCAACGGCAAGCTCGACCGCCGTGCCCTGCCGGCGCTCGACAGCCAAGGCAGCCAACGTGCCTACCAAGCCCCGCGCGATGCTCTGGAACAAGCCATCGCGACAATCTGGCAGGAAGTGCTCAGGCTGGAACGCATCGGCATCGACGACAACTTCTTCGAACTGGGGGGCGACTCGATCCTGTCGATCCAGGTGGTCAGCACCGCCCGTCGGGCCGGCATCCACTTCACCCCGAAGGATTTGTTCAAGCACCAGACCATCCAGGCCCTGGCCCAGGTCGCCGCCTTCGGCGACACCGCCGTGCAGGCCGACCAGGGCCCGGTCAACGGCCCGGCGCCGCTGCTGCCGGTCCAGCAGGCGTTTTTCGCAAGCCCTGTGGAGCGCCGCGCCCAGTGGAACCAGTCGGTGATGCTCAAGCCCGCCACCGCGCTCGACGCCGAGCTACTGGCCCAGGCCTTGGCCAAGTTGGTAGAGCACCACGACGCCCTGCGCCTGCGCTTCACCCAGCGGGCGGGCGTCTGGCAGGCCGCGCACGCCGCCGTCGACGACGCCCCGGCGCTGCTGTGGCAAGCCTATGTGCCTGACGCCCAGGCCCAGCAAGCCATGGCCAACGAAGCCCAGCGCAGCCTGGACCTGGCCGACGGCCCGCTGCTGCGCGCCGTGCTGATGACCCTGGACGACGGCAGCCAACGTTTGCTGCTGGTGATCCACCACCTGGTGGTCGACGGCGTGTCCTGGCGCATCCTGTTCGACGATCTGCAACAGCTGTACCGCCAGCTGCAAGCGGGCGACGCGCCCAAGCTGATGGCCAAGACCAGTTCCTTCAAGGCCTGGGGCGAACGCCTGCGTGAGCACGCCCGCAGCGAGGCGGCCCTGGCCGAATTGCAGTACTGGCATGAGCAACTGGCCGGTATCGACACCGACCTGCCCGGTGCCAAGCCCGGTGCCAGCCTGGCCCAGGCGCATGCCCGCAGCGTGGGCGTGCAGCTGAGCCAGGCCCACACCCGCCAGCTGCTGCAGGCCGCACCTGCGGCCTACCGCACGCGCATCAACGACCTGTTGCTGACCGCCCTGGCGCGCGCCGTGCAGCGCTGGAGCGGCCTGCCCGAAGTACTGGTGCAGCTCGAAGGCCATGGCCGCGATGCATTGTTCGACGAACTCGACCTGACCCGCACCGTCGGTTGGTTCACCAGTTTGTTCCCGGTGCGCCTGTCGCCCCAGGCCGAGCTGGGCGCGTCGATCAAGACCATCAAGGAACAGCTGCGCGCCGTGCCGGACAACGGCATCGGCCACGGTGCCCTGCGCTACCTCGGCACGCCCGAGGTGCGCGAGCAGTTGCACGCCTTGCCCGCCCCGCGCATCACCTTCAACTACCTGGGCCAGTTCGACGGCAGCTTCGATACCGACAACGGCGCCCTGTTCGCCCCCTGCGCCGACCCGGTGGGCGAAGAGAAAAGCCCCGGCACCGCGCTGGGCAACTGGCTCACGGTCAATAGCCAGGTCTACGACGGCCAACTGAACATGGCCTGGAATTTCAGCCAGGCGATGTTCGAGCCGGCCAGCATCGAGCAACTGGCGCAACTGTGCCTGCACGAGCTGGAGCAGGTGATCGAGCATTGCGCCAGCGGCGAGCACCTGGGCGTGACGCCGTCGGACTTCCCCCTGGCACGCCTGACCCAGCAGCAACTGGACGCCCTGCCGGTGCCACTGCGTAACGTCGACGACATCTTCCCCCTGTCGCCCATGCAGGAAGGCCTGCTGGTGCACACCCTGCTGGAGCAGCACTCGGGCATCTACTTCATGCAGGAGTGCTACACCATCCGCGAACCGCTGGACTACGCGCTGTTCGACGCTGCCTGGCAGCAGGTGGTGCAACGCTACGAGGCGGTGCGCGCCTCGTTCTGGTGGAACACCGGCGGCGAGCTGTTGCAGGTGATCCACCGCGACACCCAGGTGGCGGTCGAGCTGCTCGACCTCAGCGACCTGCCGCTCGCGCAGGCCGAGCCGCAGATCCTCGAACTGCTGCGCCAGGAGCGCGAAACCGGTTTCGACCTGGGCAAGGCACCGCCGATCCGCTTCAAGCTGATCAAGCTCGCCGACCAGAGCCACCGCTTCGTGATGAGCAACCACCACATCCTGATCGATGCCTGGTGCCGCTCGCTGCTGATGTCGGACTTCTTCGAGCTCTACCACGCCGCCCTCGAGCAGCGCCCCAGCCAGTTGCGCACGCCGTACCGCTTTCGCAACTTCATCGCGTGGCTGCAACAGCAGGACCCGCAGGCCGCCGAGAATTTCTGGCGCGAACAACTGGCGGGCCTCGAGCAAGCCACGCCGCTGCCCACCGACCGCCCACAGCTCAGCGACCGGTCGCATTCGCTGATCGACGACAACTACACCTGGCTTTCCAGCGAGCAGAGCGCGCAGTTGCTGGCGTCGGCCAACCAGCACCGCCTGACCGTCAACACCTTTGTGCAGGCGGCATGGGCACTGACCCTGCACCACCACAGCCGCTCGCGCGATGTGGTGTTTGGCGTGACCGTGTCCGGGCGCCCGGCGCACATTCCCGAAATGCAGGACACCGTCGGCCTGTTCATCAACAGCGTGCCGCTGCGTATCCAACTGCCCACTCCGGACCAGCAGGCCAGCACCCTGGACTGGCTGCTGGGCATACTCGATAGCAACGTGTCGCTGCGCGAGTACGATTACCTGCCGCTGGTGCGCATCCAGGCATGCAGCGAGTTGCAGAAGGGCCAGCAGCTGTTCGACAGCCTGTTCGTGTTCGAGAACGCGCCGATGGATGCCTCGGTCGGGAGTGACGCCCGCGACATGGGCGTGGTCTCCGAGTCGTCGCGTACCCACACCAACTACCCGATCACCGTGGTGGTCTACCCCGGCGAACAACTGGGCCTGCACCTGTCCTACGACACCCGCTACTTCGACCGCGCCACCATGGACGCCTTGCTGGCGCAGTTCCAGCAGTTTCTGGTCAGCCTGCCCGGCCAGTTGCACGCACCACTTGAACAGGTGGCACAGCTGGAAACCGGCGCCAGCCGCCAGTTCGTCCTGCAGCACAACCAGACCGAGGTAGCCCACCCCCTGGACCGCTCGTTCGTCGAGCTGTTCGAAGCCCAGGTAGACCGCCGCAGCGATGCCGTCGCGGCCACCTGCGAAGACCAGCAATGGAGCTACACCGAGCTCGACCGCCAGGCCAACCGCGTCGGTCACGCCCTGCTCGCCCAGGGCGTGACCCAGGACCAACCGGTGGCGCTGCTGGCCGACCGCAGCCTGGACCTGCTGGCGTGCATCGTCGGCGCCTTCAAGGCTGGCGCCGGCTACCTGCCGCTGGACCCCAGCCACCCCGACGAGCGCATCGCCAATATCCTGGGCCTCAGCCGCACCCCGGCGCTGCTTTGCACCGCCCGCCATCGCGCCCGCGCCCAAGCCCTGTTGGCCAACCTCGAGCACCCGGTGCAACTGCTGGTTTGGGAAGAATTGCAGGCCAGCGACCACAGCACCGACCGCCCCGGCCGCTACAGCGCACCCAATAGCCTGGCCTACGTGATCTTCACCTCCGGCTCCACCGGCCTGCCCAAGGGCGTGATGGTGGAACAGGCCGGCATGCTCAACAACCAGTTGAGCAAACTGCCGTACCTGGGCCTGAGCGAAAACGACATCATCGCCCAGACCGCCTCGCAGAGCTTCGACATCTCGGTGTGGCAGTTCCTGACTGCACTGCTGTGCGGCGCACAGGTGCGGATCTTCCCGGACGCGGTGTCCAAGCACCCCACCCACCTGCTGCGCGAGGTGAAGGAACGACGTATCAGCGTGCTGGAGATCGTCCCGGCGCTGATCCAGGCCCTGCTTGAGGAGCAGCACGCCCAGCTGCCTGAGCTGCGCTGGCTGCTGCCCACCGGCGAAGCCCTGCCCGCCGAGACCGCCGCAGCCTGGCTGCAACGCTACCCCGAGATTCCACTGATAAACGCCTACGGCCCGGCCGAGTGCTCGGACGACGTGGCGTTCTTCCGCATCGATGAAGCCTCGACCCAACGCACCTACATTCCCATCGGCTACCCCACCGACAACAACCGCCTGTACCTGCTCGACGACTACCTCGACCCCGTGCCGGACGGCGCGGTGGGCGAAATCTGCATCGCCGGCACCGGCGTCGGCCGCGGCTACTGCGCCGACCCCGGCAAGACCGTCTCGGTGTTCGTGCCCAACCCCTTCGCCCTGCTGCCGGGCGAGCGGCTGTACAAGACCGGCGACCTGGCGCGCCGACGCAAGGACAACGGTGCCCTGGAATACCTCGGCCGGGTCGACCAGCAGGTCAAGGTCAATGGTTTGCGTATCGAGCTGGGCGAAATCGAGGCGCAGATCAGCCAGTTCGACGGCGTGCGCGAAGCCGCCGTGCGGGTGGCCGAGCACGCCCTGGGCAAGCGACTGGTGGCCTTCCTGACCCTGGAAAGCCAGGCCCAGGCCGATGGCATGGGCCTGGAGGCGCTGCGCGAGTTCCTTAAAGCCCGCTTGCCGGCCTACATGATTCCCGCGCTGTACCAGGAGCTGGAACAGATGCCGCGCAACGCCAACGGCAAGCTCGACCGCAAGGCCCTGGCACGCCTGGAGGTGGGCGGCCACGAGCCGGTGTTCCGCGCGGCGCAAAGCGACCTGCAACAGGCCGTGGCAGGCATCTGGCAGGCCGTGCTCAAGACCGAGCGCATCGGCCTTGACGACAACTTCTTCGCCCTGGGCGGCAACTCGCTGCTGGCCACCCAGGTGACCTCGCGTCTGCACCTCGAGCTGGCCATCGAGGCACCGCTGGCGGCGCTGTTCGAAAGCGCCAACCTCGAGGATTTCGCCCGTCGCCTGCCGGCCGCAGCCGCGCCTACCAACGAAACCGAATTGACCGACCTGTTCGATCTGCTCGACGTGCTGGAGACCCAATGATGCAAAGCAAAGCCCTGTCCGACTTGATCGAGCGGTTCATCAAGTTGCCAACAGCCCAGCGCAAGACCCTCTACCAGCAGATGCTGGGCAAGGGCATCAACGTCGCCCGCCTGCCGATCCCGGTCACGCGCCAGGCCTTCGCCCAGGTGCCATTGTCCTTTGCCCAGGAGCGCCAGTGGTTCCTCTGGGAGCTGGAGCCGACCAGCACCGCCTACAACCTGCCCACCGCCCTGCGCTTGCGTGGTGCCCTGGACACCCAGGCCCTGCAAACGGCCTTCGACGCGTTGGTGGCGCGGCATGAAAGCCTGCGCACGCGCTTTGTCGAAAGCGACGGCGTGCGTCACCAGGTAATCGACGCCTTGGCCACCCTGCACATCGAACAACTGGCCTTGCCCGCTGGGGAAGGCGCACTCGAAGCGCGCCTGCAAGCCTACGTCAATGCGCAAGTGGCGCGCCCCTTCGACCTGCTGGGCGAGCCGCTGCTGCGGGTCCAACTGGTGGCCTTGGGTGCGCACGACCATGCACTGCTGCTGGTGCAGCACCACATCGTCTCCGATGCCTGGTCGATGCAGGTGATGGTCGAGGAACTGGTGGGCCTGTACCACGCCGCCAGCACCGGACAACCTGCGGCCCTGGCCGAACTGCCGATCCAGTACGCCGACTATGCGGTGTGGCAGCGCCACTGGATGGAAGCAGGCGAGCGCGAACGCCAGCTGGAATACTGGACCCAGCAGCTGGGCAGCGGCCAAACCGTACTGGAACTGCCCACCGACCGCCCACGCCCACCCACCCAGAGCGGCCGTGGTGCGCGCCTGGACCTGACGCTGGATGCCGAGCTGGCCGAGCGCCTGAAGCAACTGGCCAAGGTGCAGAACGTCACATTGTTCATGCTGTTGCTGGCCTCGTTCCAGACCCTGTTGCACCGCTACAGTGGCCAGGACGACATCCGCGTCGGCGTACCGATCGCCAACCGCAACCGGGTAGAAACCGAGCGGCTGATCGGTTTCTTCGTCAACACCCAGGTTCTCAAGGCCGAATTCGCTGCGCAGCAGTCGTTCGTGGCACTGCTGGAGCAGGTCAAGGCCGCCTCGTTGGGCGCGCAGGAGCACCAGGAGCTGCCATTCGAGCAACTGGTCGAAGCATTGCAGCCGGAGCGCAGCCTGAGCATGCACCCGCTGTTCCAGGTGATGTTCAACCACTTGGACGCGCAGCCGTCGCGAGGTGCCGCGGCGCCCGGGGCGACGTTGCAGGTGGAAGGATTGACATGGGAGACGCACAGCGCGCAGTTCGACCTGACCCTGAACACCAGCGAAACGCAGACCGGGTTGGTCGCGACCCTGACCTATGCGCAGGATCTGTTCGAGCACGGCAGCATCGAAAGGATGGGGCGGCATTGGATCAATCTGCTGCATGGCATCGTCGCCAACCCGCAGGCCAAGGTGGCTGAATTGCCGTTGCTGGATGCCGGGGAGCGGGCGCTGATCGTCGAGCAGTGGAACGACACGACGGTCGTCGATTATCCACTCGATACTCCGGTTCATCACTTGATCGAACAGCAC